>JBCBST010000080.1:0-14922 GCA_039819115.1 Bacteroidota bacterium | reverse complement strand
GATTTCAGATGCTTGTTTTTGCACATTCCCCCTTCGCTCATTAGCCTCCTTCTGCCCGTTCGTACTAATACCACTCCTCGTTTTGGGTATGCCCGCCTACGGGCAAAACACTCAGAACTTCCCTCCTCCCGAACAACCCCCTATTGTAGAAGCGATAAAAACAACCGGTCGTATTACTTTGGATGGAAAATTGCTTGAGCCCGATTGGGATCGGGCACCGGCTATCACCGATTTCTTCAGAATGGAACCCCGACAAGGTGGGGATGTCAAATTTCGGACGAGCGTAAAGGTCTTGTTTGATGAAAGGAATATCTATTTCGGTGTTTTTGCCCAGGATTCTCTCGGTTCAGATGGAATTCGTGTGCAAGACTTACGCCGTGATTTCCAGTGGGGAGAAAATGACATTTTCGGAATTCAGATTGATGCACAGAACCTAAAGCAATACAGTGTTTCTTTTCAAACCACCCCATACGGCAGTCAACGAGACTTACAAAACTTCAATGACACGAATACTGATAATGATTGGAATTCACTGTGGTCGGTTCGAACCCAGCACAACGAAGAGGGATATTTTGCCGAATTTTCTATCCCCTTTAAATCCATTCGGTATGAACAACCGGAAGATTCTGAAGAGGTAACCTGGGGGGTTACGTTTTACAGACTGGCAAGGCGTGAATTTGAGCAAACCGTTTTCCCGCCTATCCCACAGTCGTACAGCCCGTATCGCATGACCTATGCTGCAGAACTGAAAGGGCTTAAGGTTCCAAAACCAAGCTCGAATATCCGAATTGAACCCTACGTACTCAATCAATATGAAGATCTGAATTCAACGGATAGAACGGTTACGGAAAATACCCCAAAACTCGGTGGTGATATAAAATGGGCCATTACCCCCCGCTCTGTGTTGGATGTAACCTTTAACACCGATTTTGCACAGGCAGAAGTTGATCGGGCCGTCAACAACCTGGAACGTTTCAATATCTTCTTTCCCGAGCGTCGACAATTCTTTTTAGAAAATTCGGGGATTTGGGCCGGAGCAAACAATCGGTCGGTAGTACCATTCTTTAGCCGAAGAATTGGGCTGCAAGGCACCTTTGACGCTCAACCAGCCCGTATTGATGCGGGTAGTCGGTATACCTTTCGCAATGAAGAACGATCCGTTGCAGGGTTATTGATCCGTCAGGCAGAAACCGATAACTCAAGAGCAGCTACGTTTGCGGTAGGCAGGTACCTGCAGAACTACGGCAGAGAGAATAATATTGGGGTGATGATGACCCATCGACTTGATGAATCGTCTGGTGCCTTAGGCCTTCCCAACGATCAGAATACAACGGTCACCATTGATGGACTGGTACGCCCCACCAGTGAGTGGACGATCTCATATCTGGTTTCGGGTTCCCAGGATGAGGCATCCAATAGTTCAGGTCTGGCCGGCAGACTTTTCACAAGTTATAATGCAAATAACGTCTATTTGGGATGGTTAACCAATTATGTATCCAATGATTATGTACCCGGTATGGGCTTTGTATTTCAAAGAAATGTCATCCAGCATAACCCAGGAGGGTACTATATCTGGCGCCCTGAAAACATTCCGTGGATCAGGCGTTTCGATCCGGGGTTATTTGTTAATTACTATCATGACGCATCCGACCCCTCAAATTTTCAACAGGCAAATGTATACCTGTTCCCCGTTTACCTGATTTTTACCAACGGTAGCTTTCTGCAATATGCTCTTTTTCCTACCTGGCAAAACATCAATTTTGACTTTGACCCACTTGGGATTCAAATAGGCCAGAATGACTACTATTATCTGAGGCAACAGGTTGATTTTAACACGGATGAATCTGCTAAATTGTCCTTTTCGGGAAGTGTAAACTGGGGAGATTTCTACGATGGATACCGAACCACATTGAATGGTGGAATTCGTGTGGCCCCCTTTGTTCGTGCTGCGCTGACTGCCGATTATGAGTACAACGACATCAGAAACCTGGGCAGTGCGGGTGAGGATCTTGAAACCCATTTAACATCAGTAGGTGCACGGTTTGCTCTTAACCCCAGAGTGCAGCTTTCCTCCTTTTATCAATACAATACCTTTGATGACCAGGGAAGGTGGAATGTGCGCTTTAGCTGGGAGTATATGCCCCTTTCCTTCCTTTACCTAGTATTTAACGATACCCGAATTGAGAGTTTCGATACCCCGTTTGAGGAACAACAGGTTATCGCCAAAATCACGCTCATGCGGCAGTTCTGACCTGAGAATATAAATGAGTAGGGACTCCCGAATCAGAATATTGAGCGAATAGACCAGCCCTACAATTTTAACCCTGAAAAATGATGTCGGGGCGACAGGATTTGAACCTGCGACCCCTCGGCCCCCAGCCGAGTGCGCTACCGGACTACGCCACGCCCCGATCTTTTAAAGATACGAGTTAACGCATACAAACCTCAAACCTGTTCGAGAAACCTTTTTGCTCCTCTCTTTTTGATATTCTGTTCACGACGAATACCCTCTGAACGGGTGTTAACCTCCTCAACATACACCAGATTCCAGGGAGAGCCAGGTTTTGTGAATCGTTCGTAAACACAATTATGACTATATGTACAACTCGGAAATAAACCCGTAACGCTTCCTACAGGGCCATCCTTTAAAAACGTATCGAAATCGTGGCCGGATCTGCGGAATTCCATTCAACCGGTATCCGTATGACACGCTTATCTTCATCCGGGTACGCAGTGAGTGATTCATCACCTAATCGAATGTGTACTTCCGCCGCTTTCAAATTATGAATGACCAGTTCCACCTTTTTCGTACGGCTTTTAAATGCATCCCCGGTTTGTGCTTCCATGGTTAAGATGAGTTCCTCTGCTCCGGGTTCCATTTCAAACAGTATACGTTCATAGGCTCCCCTTTCGTAAGCCTCAAAGGTTAGTCCATCATCGTTATACAACGAGTACGCAGATGTCCCAGCTTCCTCGTCGTAGAAGTAATGAAGCTCCAAGGTATTCCCATCATACTCCTTCGTGGTCTGCAATGCCTTGGCCATGGGAATGAGGGCGCCGGAGCGAACAAATACGGGTATATGACTATCTGCTACATCCACTTCTACCGTCTGACCTCCCTCATATCGCTGACCCGAATAAAAATCGAACCAATCGGACGAATCCGGTAAATAGAGCTCTTTACGTTTTACACCCGGTTCAAGGATCGGTGCAACTAAAAAGGATGCCCCCCACAAATACGAAGCATCATAATCATAAAGCATGTCATTGTCGGGTTCCTCAAAGAAGAGGGGGCGCATTAACGGTGCTCCGGTTTGATTATTCTCCCAGGATAAGCTGTAGTTATAGGGTAATAATCGATACCTGAGTTCGATGGCTGCTTTCGTGAGTGCTTTGGTCGTGTCATCCCAGAAAACAGGTTCACTGGGAACCACATCCTGAGCATGCGGACGATAAACGGGTTGGAAGACACCGTACTGAAGCCATCGGGTATAAAGCTCCCCGTCTTTATAGTCTCCTCCAAATCCTCCCAAGTCACTATGCATGTATGCAATTCCCTGCATGCCCATTTGCATGGCAATCTCCGCCTGCCGGTTTAGACCACCCCACGTACGATTTACATCACCGGACCAGGGTATTAACCCATACCGCTGAGAACCAGAATAGCCCGCTCTCATTAAAATGAACGGCCTTTTATCCGGATCGAAATCCCTGAACGTAGAATATACCAATCGGGCCCAGTCATGCCCGTAGACATTATGAAGTTCGTTGGCAGTTCCTGTTTCGTGGATCAGGTATGAGGGATGTGCTTCCGGTTCACCGAGGTCCCCCCAGATGCCGGTTACACCCATATCGAGTAAGCCCCGGTTGATATCAGAAAACCAAGAGTAACCCTCTTCACTATATACATCTATAATCCCACCTTCACCGAAGTAAAACTCAAAGGTACCCGCTTCACCTGTAGAGTCTACCGCCAGGATTCCTTTCTCTATGGCTTCGTCCCAACGTTTTGAGGTTTTAAGTACAAAGGGCTCCGTAATCAAGATGGTTTCTACATCCATTTCCCGTAATTCCCGAATCATCCTATCGGGATCAGGAAACGAATCGGCATAGAATTCAAAATCTCCAAGTGTGCCTTTAACGTCCTTCCCAAACCAATATAAATCCAGGATTACGGCATCTACCGGAATTTCATCTTCCTTAAACCTGGAAATGGTTTGCATCACTTCTTCCTGCGAATGGTACCCAAACCGGCTCGAGAAATTGCCCAGGGCCCATCGGGGAATCATAGGCTGCCTACCCGTTAACTGGGTATAGTTATCCATTATATCTAACCAGTCATCGCCTACTACCAACTGGTAGGTTTTGCGTCCGGAAATCGTTTCGTACCTGATCGTGTTTTTTCCTTTACTATCCAGGTCGAGAAAACCGATTGGAGCGTTATCAAAATGCAGGAGGTATCGATTGGAAGAAAGAACTATGGGAATGGAGAAGTTCATCTGTTCGCTGTAGGTCTCATACCCGTAGTGAGCCCGGTTATACAGAGGTAATCGGTGCCCACGTCGATCCATCCCTAACGCTCTTGAGCCCGCTCCGTACAACGCTTCGTCCTTCGTTATCCCAAACTCGATGGTTTCCAGCGAATCGCGGCTATACCCGGCGCGTTCCTTGAGTAAAGGACGCCCGTTTTGATTAAACGCTATTCTGAATGGTTCTTTTTGGATAGAAACGTCTATCCCGTCTGAATCAATGGTAATATAATCTTCTGTTTCTGATACACTCGCAAATTCCGATTCGGGCAATTCCATAACCACTGCATGAGACTCTTCAACCAGTTGCTCGCCGTCAGGTATAAAGTGCACCTCAAGAATCTCATGGGAATAGTACTGGAATACATACTTACCATCTGTGGCTTCTAACACATATGAATTTCCATTTTCTGAAAACCTGATGAAGTCCCGGTTTGGGTATTGGCTACATGAAGTTATGACCAATATCGGCAAAAGAATACTGAGCAATCGATACATGAATGTATGTCTTATGTTTTGGCGAAAGATAAGCCATAAACATAGCTAAAATTGCAAACAGAGCATGAGTTTTAATCCACAGCACTACCCGGTTTGTCGCATACCGATTAATCCTCTCTGAATACGCGCTCATTCTGAAGCCATTCTACTCATTTAATGGGCAATCATACCGTTATGTAACGCTCGGTCGTTTGCAAAAAACCGGCTCACACTAATCTATCTCCCTTTTTTGATGGTTTTATTGGTGAAGAAGAAAAAATTAAATTAGAGCTTTCTAATATTAGATTTCTTTAATAATTTATCTCTACGTGATTCGCCTAGAAAAAAGTCAAGAGAATCAGAACCTTTAAGAGAAGAGAGAAATGAAAGTAGCAGCCAAAATATTGCTGCTGGTGGGTGTTTACACAATCCAAACCCATTCAGCTATTGCACAAAAAAGTGCATCAGCGGTCATGCAGGTAAGCGTAAACGTAGTATCAGGCGCAAACGCATCCGTTCAATCCCCTATGCAATACCTCACACCCGGTTCAACTACACTGGAAGCCGGAAACGTTGTACTGGCCACATTACCACACTCGGATATACTCGTCAGCACCCCAGAGAAGGCACCTTTGGTAAATAAACACGGCAATTTGATCGCCTATGCTCCTCAAAAAAAGCTAACCAGCGATCCTGCATCAGGAGTGCATACCATTACAATGGATGGAGATCTGAAATCACAAACCCCTTTGACTGGCCATTACTTCGGCCACCTGAAAACCACAGTCGAATACCTGTAGAATTTACTTTAGATACCTGTACCCTAAGCCCTTCCCGATGGAAAATCGGGAGGGCTTTTTTGCTTTGGAATACCAAAAAGCAATCATACTCCCTATGCCCTCTACCCTGCTCAAGGTGCAGTAAAAACTATAGTAGAGCAACCGGTTTAGATTTGATACTTTATAACGGGTATTGGTCCTAGCGGCAATTATTGAATGGTCTTTGTATTTGGCTTCTTACTGTTTCTTTTTCAGCTACAGCCTGAGCATCGTGTTTCACAACATCTGAACACGGGCACCGGGCTATCTAACAACATTGTACATACCGTTTTTCAGGATACTAAAGGATTTATCTGGATAGGTACCGATAGTGGATTAAATCGCTTTGATGGATATGACATCATCACCTTTTTTAACCAGCCCGATGATTCAACCAGCCTTTCCAGTAATACCATTCGTTCTATTATTGAGGATAAAAACGGAACGATGTGGATCGGGAGTTATAATGGCCTGAACCGGTATGATCCTGTTTCTAATTCATTTGAACAATTCATCACCCTTCCAGACAAGCCAAATAGCCGACTGGATCTGCAGGAAATGATTTACGATGAAAAAACCCACCGAATTTGGTTTAACACGCTTCAAACCGGAGGATGGTTTGACCTGGATGAACGGACGTTTCATTTTTTATCTACGGAGATGGAATCCTTTTCAATTACTGAACATCCGCAGGGAATTCTTATGCTTTCAAAGGAAAGCAATATCTATTTGATCCATCCCGAAACCACGCATCTGACTCCGGTTGGGATGTTAAAAAAGGATCATCTGACCCCCATCTATTATGGGAAAGAATCCGAAATACTATGGGTTTCCGGTTATGAAGAACTTCGGAAAGACGTATTTCCCAACCCAAAAACCATACCTGCCTCTTTGATCTCCGAATATGCGTTCTCTTTTTTAGAGATTGATGAACACCGAATATGGATGGGTACGGAACAAGGACTTTTTGAGGTAGATCACGCACAGGGTACTGTTAAACAAATTGAGTTAACGGAAGAACCATCTTTCCTTACTACTTCCATTTCCAGCCTGTTTAAGGATAGCGGTGGCGGCGTGTGGGTTGGCACACTGGGAGGGCTCTTCTACCTGAATTCCACACAATCTCATTTCCGGCATATTGATGTAAAGCCAGAATCTGCGGATGTCATTATGGCCATGAAGGAGGAATACGATCAATCGATTGTACTCAACCTCTTTTCTACCGGACTGGTACAGTATCAACGAGAGTCAGGCTTGATGGAAGAGCATCCTGCTTCCTCCGGACTAAGCGGAGGTGGCCTTCAGATATGGGACATTGAAACCGTACCAGACTCAGATTTTGAATATTGGTTTGCCACAAACGATGGGTTAATCCTGTTTAATACAGAGTTGAATCAGGTGGAGCAAAGGGTGTACATGGAAAAGGAGTACTACTCAAATGTTGTGTTTTCTATCCAGGCTTCTGATGAGCACTCGATGTATGTATCATCGCTGAATAACATTCATGAACTGGACAAAACCAGCGGTAAACAGATCAGAATGCTTAACACAGAAGACTTCGTCAAGCAATCAAACATACAGGACCTGCTTTTACTCGATCACCATTTATATGTAGCTACAGAAGGTTCGGGTTTGGCTAAAGTAGATCTGGTAACGGAGGAAGTGTCGGAGATCGGAGCTGATTTAGGCCTCAACAATCCCTTAAAAAATAATGCAATCTGGGATATCTACTTAAGCCATGATCGTACCCTTTGGATTGGAACCGCCCGGGGCCTGTTTCATTATGACCCGGAATCAGACCAGCTTTCACCAATCCGTTTTGATGCAAACATCAACGACCGGATTGTGTACAGCATCCTGGAGCACGAAGACCAGCTTTGGATGGGAACAGGTTCGGGGCTTGTTCAGATAAACCCAATTAATCAAACCTCAGCGGTATTTGGTGCCAGCGAAGGCGTGGTAAACTTCGAGTTTAACCGCCGGTCTGCCCTTAACACTCAAGATGGGCTGTTCTTTTTCGGAGGAGTGGAAGGTATCACCGCATTTGATCCGAGCTTTGTTACGCAAACCCGTACAGATCCTCCTCTTCATATTCTGAAAATGGAGGTATTTACAACGGATAGTAGCTTTGTACCACCTTCCTTTAGCGAACAACAGGTGGTTCTTCCATGGTATGAAAACACCATCGAGTTTTCATATGCGGCCCTGAATTATTCTAATCCTGAACTCATGCACTATCGCTATCGGCTGAAAGGGATGGATGACAACTGGGTGGAAAACAGCGAAAACAGAAAAGCCCGCTACGCTCAACTCCCTCCCGGAGAATACGAATTCGACGTTCAGGCATCTGGCTCATTTAACTTTTCGAATGCCAAAGAATCCCGTGTTCTGTTTACTGTACACCCACCGTTATGGCAAACGCCTTTATTTAAAGCGGGAACCGCTGCACTGATTCTCCTCTTTTTATGGGGACTGTACAGGTATAGAGTTTCTCACTTACTGAAACTGGAACGGATTCGTCTGAGCATAGCGCGCGACTTGCATGATGAAGTCGGGAGTGGGCTTAGTGGAATTGCCCTTTCAGGCGATATCCTTTCGCATAAACTGGAACAGGAAAAGTACGGAAACACACTCCAGCTACAGAAGATATCAGAGAATGCAAGAGCGCTGGCCTCTTCACTTGATGGAATTGTTTGGATGATTGATCCCAACAAGGAATTGCTTGGAGACTTTATTTCGAAGTGTCGCAGCCTGTCAAATGAGATGTTACCTCATCATGAGCTCTCTTTTTCGTCAGGTATACCGGAAAACCGGCTGGATATCACCCTCAGTTCGGACAAAAAGAGACACCTGTTCTTATTCTTTAAGGAAAGTCTGAACAACATCCGAAAGCATGCTGATGCTACTTCAGTGAACATCGATTTTGAGTTAGCTGAAAAAGGAATGGGTATTCGGATCGTGGATAATGGTGTCGGGTTTGATACCGGAATACCTTCTTCCGGAAATGGAATAGCCTCTATAAAACAACGTGCACAAGAACTAAAGGCCGACCTGAGCATAGAATCAGAATTGCAACAAGGAACCCATATTGAACTGACCGTAAAACTACCGTGATCCCGGTATAGTCCGTTATCGCGGATATGTGTTAATTACATGATGCAAGAAAAAGTAACCCATTCGATTTGGGTCATTGAAGATGATCCGGTATTCAGAGAATCGCTCTCTCAGCTTGTGCCACTTGGTCAGAACCTTGAACTGAATCTGGTTACGGACAGTATTGAACGGGCACTGAACCAGTATGAATCCAGTCCCAAACCAGATCTGATTTTACAAGACGTAGGTCTTCCCGGAATGTCAGGCATTGAAGCCATCCCCCGTTTCAAAGAGCTGTTTCCAGAGGTTAAGATTATCATTCTTACCATATTTGAAGATGATGACCGTGTGTTTGAAGCTATCACAAACGGTGCTGATGGCTATCTGCTAAAACGTACTCCGGGTTCTGAGATCCTCAAGGGGATTAACACCATGATTGCGGGGGGCGCCCCTATTTCTCCGGTAATCGCCAAAAAAATGCTTCATCTGCTTTCCGGAAAAAAAACCCGGACCTCCCAGCTAACTACCGATTTAACCACCAGGGAGAAAACCATATTAAAATACCTTGTAGATGGATTAACCATCAATATGATTTCGGCTGAACTTCATATCAGCCCCTATACCGTAGACACACACACCAAAAATATTTACAAAAAGCTTCAGGTGCACAGCCGTGGAGAAGTCATTTCCAAAGCTCTGAAGCAGGGTATCGTGTAAAAATACCGGGTTTCCGGTATGGCTTGGATACTTCTTTTGTAGGCATTTTTAACCCAAACTCAGCACAAATAAAGACAGCTATGATACGTACGGGATTTCTTGTTGGCATGTTTATCGCTCTTTTAACCAGTAATCTGATCGGTCAATCATCTCCCGAGGTCGTCAATCCGATTGCAATGATAAAAAGCATTGATTCGGATGAGAAAGATCGTTTTGCCGATCCATCCAATACCGGGTTACCCGCCGGAGATCTGAATGATGATGGAGCACCTGATTTTATACAACACTGGGAGACCTGGAGAGATCTGAGAGGATTTACGAACTCCTACAATATGGTTACCACCTTTCTTTCCTACGACGCTTCCGGCGAAGTGACCCATGCCAGTTTTGTAGACGGCACCTATTTTCCTGTTGGTGATTTGGATGGAGACGGTATTACAGAAGTTGCTTCTGTGAATAGCAACAGTGGCTACATAGAAATGCACTCCATTTCTACGGATGTGGATGAAGCGTTCATCGTGAACAGCAGCGATTCGGAGCTGGTATCCGAACAGCGATACTACAGTTTGTCGTATTCCCTGCCCGGCTTTTTTGATGGCGACGCCTTCGGCGATGTGTTGCTGTGCGAAAACACCTTTAACGCATTCGATGAATGCATCATCATTTTTGGTAAAGGAGATGAGGCTACGCCAACCCGGTTTACGGAGTTCAACCTTTCGGATCTGGGTGCCGACTTCTCGTCAGCTCCCCGCATGTTTTTGGCTGAATCCATTTCGGGTACCGGTTTAGGTATCTACGTGATGGGAGAGCTTTCCGGAACCTTTCAGTCTATGATGTATGAGCTTGGGTTTGATGAAAACGATGATGTTGAACTGGCTTTCTCCCATGAATGGGAGCGGACTTCTGGTGAACAATTAGCGGACAAACGGTTTTTCATTGACGATTTCGACGGAGACGACGAACTGGAAATCCTTGCTTCCGATGACCGTTCCTTCCAGCTGGGGGGATTCCAGCGTGTTTATTTCGGAACTCCCTGGTGCGATATTCGCGATATCGATTTTTCCGGTGATACTCCCGTACTTCAAACACCGGAAATCATCAGTACAAACTGCCTTGTTGATCGGGTGATTCAACCTGATCTATCCCAGGATCCGGGGAAGGCCGTTCTGAGTCAAAACGAAGACGATGAACCCATCGCATTAATCTGGCAACAAGGAAATTATTCAAGCTGTACCTCGTCTGATTTGTACCAGAGCTGTTCCAATATGACTACCGTTACCAATGACCAAACCATGTACCCCTGCTCTTATAATTCCTGTAGCAGCCGGCCATACTACTATTCTTACACCCAGTATCCGTACTACTATAATGGATATGCCAATCCACAAACAAGCACCCGTGGGCTTTGGTACTCCACCATTACCAATCGCTCCCAATATTCAGCACAAAACAGAAGCAGTGTATCTGAGTTAAGTCGAATCTCAGAGATATACCGGATAGCAGCAAAGCTGGAAACCAACCAAACCGTAACACAAGAAGAATTGCAACTCTATTATAGTTCAGGGTTTGCCTATGTGGAATATGGATACAGCTGTTCCGATTCTTCCCCATCCTGTAGCCAGTATAACAATACCTATATCAACTACTATGATTCAGGCGAAGAAGAGGAAGACAACCCCAATGACGCTGTTTCAAATGAAAGCCGGTTAACAAGCGACGGTACATATCACCACTATACCGTAGCTACTCCCATTGATAACGCAACCGTTGAAGACAACTTTATAATACGGGCTTTCGATTCAGAAACTCTTACCATCGATAAACCTAAGAAAGCCACCATTCCAACCGATACTATTCAGGCTTTTGCTGAGTTCAATTTGGAAGTGTTAGGTGACGTAGACGCTAATTCGGCACCCTACGTTATGCAGAATATTGGCAACGTGGATGGTATTCCCGGAGAGGAGTTGTTGGTTGGAACCAATTTTGCCCGGAACAACAACAGCCCTATTAACAAGGCTTGGATTTACCTGGGCACCAACACCACCTACGATGCACCCGATGTAACCGTGGAGTTTATAAATGATTCCACCATTACTCCGTTCAGTTTTCTCCAGGTTGGGAATGTAGCAGACCATGTGGGAGATGTAAACGGTGATGGCATTGGTGACTTTGCCATCGGGCTGGTGAATTATAACAGGAAGTCCAATTCCAGTGGCGGAGTATTTGTGTACCCCGGCCGGGATTTCTCTACTCCGGGAAATGATACCCTTACCACCCCAATGGCTATCCTGGAACCGAATCCGGAGGAAACCCAAACCACGTATGCCTTTGGAGCTCAGGTAAGCGGTGGCGACTTTGATGGAGATGGGTTCAGTGATATTGCCGTACTTACCGATCAGGGGTCCGGAACACCTAAACTGCCAACCATTACGGTGTATAAAGGTGGTGAAGATATGGACGCCGAACCCGATTACTTTTTGTATGTCACCCCAAATGATGTGGGTAGCTTTGGAAGCGATACATTGACCACCTTTTTTGGTGCCGTTATTCATTTCATGCCCAAAAACGACGGTGAGAACCACCAGGATTTATACTTCACACCCGGTGGTTTTTCGGGCCATGCCGATGCTGTTATCTTCAGGGGTGGAATGGATGCCGCTTTAAAAGCAAAGGGAATAAATCAGCCGGCCAGCACTCCGGCATATACGTTAGCCGAGGCCGGGCCTACATCTACCGGAACCGGCGTTTTCCTTCGTTCTAAACCCGCAACCGGCGATTTTAATGGAGATGGGTTTTATGATGTAGCCGTTGTCAAACAATTTGATGGGCGGGACGCTCTGATTTCAAGTCGTGCATTAGTATTCAGCCCGTCTTCAGGAATTGTAGTAACCAACGTGGAAGAGACGGAAAACCCGCTGGAATACCGGTTATCACAAAACTATCCGAACCCGTTTAACCCCACTACCACCATTGAATTCCGGCTGGCACAACCCACCAACGTAACACTTAGCGTATATGACATTCTGGGCAGAAGAGTAGCCGTACTGATTAACAATGCTCCCTATTCGGCGGGCACACAGCAGGTACAATTTGATGCCTCACGATTAGCCTCTGGTTTCTATTTGTACCGGCTTGAGGCGGGCTCGTTTGTCCAGACCCGAAAGATGATGCTCATCAAATAACGAGAGGTAAAGCACCATCAGCCAAACGTTATTTTTTATAAATACCTTCGTTTTGAATTGATATTACTCCCCACAAGCCATTAATTAGTTTATACCAGACAACCTGGTAAGAGAGCATGGTCGGTATAAACTAAGTGGGGTGTACATATGTTATTCACGTTTCAATGGGATTCCGTTTCCTCCTTCGAAGCTTCACGATTAAACGAAGCTCAAAACCAACTGCACTACGCTGTTCAATTCATCGCGCTGGCCGGCAAGTATCTTACCGCGACGGCAGAGGATGACAGCCACACCAATATGGCCTGGAATCATCAACTCAGTCAGTTTGAGGGCCGTGTGATCGATGACAAAATAAAAATAGTGGTCCACCTTCCTTCTTTTTCTTTACGGATCGTATCGGAAGATGACCACCTGCTTTGCACGCTCGAACTGAATAAAAAACCATTTCAGGAAGTATTTGACTGGATGAAAGAGCGCCTTCCCGATTTTGATGTAGATACGTCGCTCCTGGAAAGAACGATGCATTTTGAACTGCCTGATCATCCGGTAGGTCATGTTTCGCCATTCCAAATGCCAGATGATGAGCTACTCAACCAACTGGCTTTACACCGCTCTAATAGTCAACGGTTACTGGAATCGGTAGCCAGCCCGTTTGAACAGGCTTCCGAAATCAGAACGTGGCCGCATCATTTTGATCATGGGATATCCATCCCCCTGGAGTTAGATTCTACAGGTGCCGTTCTGCGATCATTTTCTGTTGGATATGCCATTCACGACACCCTGGTCGACGAGCCTTACGTGTATGTAACCCAACGAAAGAAGGATGAGGTCATCTCTTATGATGATGCGCCGGAACTTGCCTTTGGGCAATGGTTGCCGGAAAAGTTACAAGGTGCAGTATTACCGTTTTCCGAATTGACTACGGTAGACTATCAACAAGAAAAAATTGTTCGGTTTATTGATCAGACCACCGAGTGGTGGATGGAAACAGCTTAAAAACGATTACTTTGTTTTTATGATGATCACACCATTCGACCCTCGCGATCCATAAATTGCGGCGTCCGGGCCTTTCAGGACTTTGATGCTCTTTATATCGTCCGGAGTGATCATATTGTACACTTCAGCGTAACTTTGCACCTGAAGCTGGTTAATCACAAACATAGGCTCGCTGCCACCGCCGAAAAATGTATTGCCTTCTGACCCTCTTACCGTGATGATGGCATTGGCTCCACGGCCTCTGATGTTTAATCCTGAAATCTTGAAGAGATGTGTAGTGAGGTCAACGGCATAATCCAGTCGGTCAAGCTCATTTGATGATACCGCAACGCTGGTATTTATGTCGTCGCCATTTTCTTTTTCACTATCGGCGAGCTCGTTCGTTGATGAACACCCCGCGTACATAAAACCTAATAAAACCAATGCGTAAAACTGCTTCATTTCGTCAACCCTGATTACATGCTAATTCTGATCAACTTATTAATTAGAAAGCAGCAAATCTAGAGGATCAGAAACGAAACAGACTACACTTTACATAATTTTGAACGATCACCTAACAAATAGAGAAGCTTCGCTATTAAAGCGTTCTATTTGGACTTAATGACAATAACACCATTAAACGCCCGGGCTCCATATGCAGATGCTTCTGGACCTTTCAACACTCTTATGCTTTTGATGTCATCGGGGGTAACTATGTTATATAATTCAGCATAGCTGTTTACCTGAATATCATTGAATATAAACAGAGGCTCACCACCACCTGATCCATACGCAGTTTGCGGATCATCATCTTCTGCTCCGCGTATGCTGCTTGCACTAAATGTGTTTGATTCAGAACCACGTACCGTAATAACGGCATCAGCTCCACTTCCTCTCACATTCAGGCCACTAATGCGCATTAAATGTGTGGTCAGGTCGACTGCATAGTCCAGGTTATTGAGCTCACCTTGGGCATTTCCTGTACCAGTACTACCATCAGAAACAAGGTCTTTGTTGCTGGAGCAGGAAAATATGAACACCAGAGAAAGTATTGTAAAAAGAGCGATACATAAGAAGTTATTTACATGATTATCATATTCCCGCACTTGATCCTGTTGGAAAAATTGAAGT
>JBCBST010000079.1:0-14945 GCA_039819115.1 Bacteroidota bacterium | reverse complement strand
TTGAAAATACCTTTTATCGACTTTTAAAAAGATGATTTAAACAAGGTATTGACGTTATATTCAGCAAAAATTGAGGACTATTCACTATGACTAAACCAACTACCGGCGCCGAAACTATAAACTGGGACTTATCTGATCTGTATTCATCGACTCATGATCCGGCACTGCAAGCTGATAAAACAAGGATTTTGAAGGATGCAGATGCGTTTGCGGCACAATATCGGGGCAAAATAAGTGGGCTTTCGGCTGGAGCGTTTAAAACGATGATGGATGAGTATGAGCGTATCCAGGATACCGCCGGTAAAATAGGCTCGTTTGCTTATCTGCAGTGGAGTACCGATACCGGCAATGCTGAATTTGGAAAATTGGTGCAGGAATCGAATGAGCTTGGGTCTGAGATTTCTCAAAAGCTGGTATTCCTGGATGTGGAATGGCTCCAGGTTTCCGATGAGCAGGCACTTGAACTGATTGAAAGCGAAGAACTCAGGTTTTACAAGCATTACCTGGAGGCTTCTCGCCGCTATAAAGAGCACGTATTGGAAGAAAAGCAGGAGCAGGTACTTTCTGCCAAGTCGGTAACCGGTCGAAGTGCATGGGTGCGCTATTTTGATGAAACCCTTGGTGCAGCCAAGTTTGAACTGGACGGGCAGCAGCTAACCGAGCAAGAGGCTCTGAGTAAGTTACACGAATCTGATCGCGATCTTCGCCGACGTGCTCATGCTTCTTTGTCGGAAACCTTCGGCGAATTGAGCCGGACGCTTACGTTTGTGTTTAATACGTTACTTGCCGACAAAAGCACGAACGATAAACTTCGAAAGTACCCATCGTGGATATCGTCCCGTAACCTGGCCAACGAAACGGACGAAGCCACTGTACAGGCTCTGATTGATGCCGTTACTTCCAGTTACCCGCTGGTGCAACGATACTATAAGCTGAAAAGCCGTCTTCTGGGATTAGAAGAGATGAAGGATTACGATCGGTATGCACCTATTGCTCAAAACGAAGCCACAATTACATGGGAACAGGCCAAAGCTATGGTGCTTGAATCGTACACGGACTTTCATCCGGAAATGGGAGCCATAACCCAGGAATTTTTTGATAAAAACTGGATTGATGCCGCCATTAAACCCGGAAAAAGAGGAGGAGCATATTCGGCAAGCACGGTGCCCTCAGCGCATCCGTACGTGTTCATGAATTTTGATGGTAAGATTCGTGATGTCCAAACGCTGGCACATGAATTAGGGCATGGAGTGCATCAGTATTTAAGCCGGCAGCAGGGGGTGCTTCAATCGTCGACACCGCTCACCACCGCTGAAACAGCATCGGTATTTGGAGAGATGCTGGTTTTCCAAAACCTGCTGAAAGAAATAACGGATCCCAAAGAGAAGCTGGCCCTTATTATCGGAAAGATTGACGATACGATTGCCACTGTATTCCGCCAGGTTTCTATGAACCGGTTTGAACATGCCATGCATACCGCTCGTCGGGAAGAAGGAGAATTAACAACAGAACGGTTTTCTGAGCTCTGGATGGAACAGCAGCGTGCGCTGTATGGCGATTCTGTGTCTCTTACCGATGAATACGGTTTATGGTGGAGCTACATCCCTCATTTTCTTCATACCCCGGGATATGTATATGCCTATGCGTTTGGAGAGTTACTGGTTCTCGCCTTGTACGAAGAGTATACCCGCCAGCCAGACGGATTTGCAGACCGTTACCTGGAATTGCTTGGAGCCGGTGGTTCAGAATGGCCGCACGAACTCGTAGCCAAGATGGGGTTAGACATCACTGATCCTGATTTCTGGAAAAAAGGACTGGCTTCGTTTGAGCGTATGATCGAGGAAGCAGAGACGCTGGCTGATCACTAACCGAAGACTAAAGAACAGATCTGCCTGCATCATGAACGGTTCCGGGTAGTGCCGTGGTACCTTCATTAGCTTTTTGGGCTCAAAAACCAGATTTTCAACCCCGGGAACAAAATCATATACATCATACATGGCATTAGATCGGCAAGATAAAGCCCTTCGTGAGTTCAAGCAGATTATCGAGGATTTAGTAAAGCTATTACGGGCATCGACCGGGGTTGAGCTCGCCTACATGTGCTGGGTAAATCATGCACGCGAGCAATTTGTCTGGGAGTGCAACAGTACGAATCTGCCTAATGTGATGTTCAGGGATCGGGTGGAATTTCGCCTGCATTACCTGGATGCTTATAAAGCTATTGAACAACCGGTTCAGCTGAAGGTTGGCACCGATGTACAAAAGGGGAAATTATCCCACTATTTCGATTTTGTTCAGGCACAAAGTATCCTGATTATTCCATTCATAAGTAAGGGTGAGACCGTAGCATTAACCATCCTTGAGTCTGAACACGAAATTAGCGAGTCAGCCATTACGGAGTCCATTCATGCCTATAACAATGCATTGGTGAATGTGCTGGATACCTACCTGGAAATTGTGGACTTGCATGAACAGCAAAAGGAATGGGATGCTTACGAAGATTCCCTGAATCATATCGACTACCGCAGTCACCGGGTGGAATTGCTGGCACGTATGGTTGATGAGATGCAACGCCTGGTACCCAATGGTGGCGTTTCACTCCTGTGCTCAGGAATGGATACCTGGAATGTGGCCCTTACCGCACGGGATGCGATTGCACCGCCCAGGCTGGGGCTTCAGATGGAAGAAAAATCGCTGGCTTATGATGCCCTTGAAAAAGGTCATCCTATCTTTTCTATGCATTTTAACAATAGTCCAAGGCGCATTTCTTCCCAGGAAATACATACGAATGGTGCCAGCTATGCAATGCCTGTTCTCATACACGATCGCCGCCAGGCCGTTGTGGTTGCCTACGATAATGATCCCCTTACTTTTAAGGAATCCACACAGCACAAACTTTCAAATCTGGCCCGGGTTGCTGGGTTAAGCATACAGTCGGTCATGAAGAAATCAGGCATGATTAACGACATGCTTACCGAACAGTTTGGAGCTTTTGTATCGGAAATGTGGGAACAGAATATTGCCCGGGCGTTGTATCGGGCCCAACAAGGAGACGAAACCCGCACCTGGTTCGGATTTGTTAGCCCGGATGATATTTCCGGTTTACGCACTAAATTCCGGCTGGAAGAGCTACAGCATATCCAGACTGATTTTGTTCGTTTTTTGAATCCTAATCACCATGGAGAAACCGGTTTTATAGGGTATAACTCTGATTATGTGTACACCTTTTTTATTCAGTCGCCTCGGGAAGATGCGGTTATGCGATGGATCGACAGCATTAAAACCAAGCTGGCACATGGATTCAAATTGAGTAGCGGCTCAACAATAAATGCTTCATTTAGCGCAGGGTTTACCGAGATCACAGCAGATGGGAGCACCCCTTATATGATTCAGGACAAAGCAAAACGAGCCCTCAGCGAGGCGGTAAAAAACGAAGCGCTGGATTTCTTCGAAGCCTGATGGGTAATTGCTATCTCATAATAATTGACGGCCTCGGAGTGGGCGCTCAGGAAGATGCTCACCTGTATGGTGACGAGGACATGAATACGCTTGGTCATGTCAGTAAACAAACCGGAGTGCAACTCCCCAATTTCCAGAAACTGGGCCTTGGAAATATCATCCCATTACCATCTGTTGCACCAAACAGTGAGCCTTTAACAGCAACAGGGAAACTACGGGAACGATCTGCCGGGAAGGATTCCACGACCGGACATTGGGAAATAGCAGGTATTCACCTGGAAAAACCGTTCCCTACCTATCCCTACGGATTTCCAAATGAAGTGATTGAGGCATTTTGTGAGGGAATTGGCGTTGAATCGGTGCTGTGTAATCTTCCATATTCAGGAACCCAGGTTATTGCTGATTTTGGAGAAGAACACCTTTCCACATCCCATCCCATCGTCTATACCTCGGCAGATAGTGTATTTCAAATAGCCTGTCATGATGCGGTGACATCAGTCAAAAAACTGTATGAATGGTGTGAATTTGCCAGGAACGAGGTTATGATTGGAGATCATGCCGTTGGCCGGGTAATTGCCCGTCCTTTTACCGGAGAACCAGGTATATTTACCCGGTTAAACGATGACAGGCACGATTTCTCCCTGGTTCCGCCTAAAGATAATCTTATACAACTATTGTATGATAACGGGGTCAAGACCTATTCGATCGGTAAGATCATTGACTTATTTGCTGAACAAGGGTTTAGCCAGTTCAGACGCACTAAAACCAATGCGGAGGGTATTTCACAACTTCTTAGCTGCATGTCTGCGGTGGAGAATAGCTTCGTATTTGTAAATCTGATCGATACCGATCAGCTGTATGGTCACCGGCTTGATCCCGAAGGATATGCAGGGAGCCTGAAGGAATTTGACCTGGCCATACCCGCTATCATCTCTAAAGTAAAGGAGGGAGACCTTCTCATCATTACAGGCGATCATGGCAACGATCCGTGTTCATCCAGTACTGACCATTCCAGGGAATTCACTCCTTTGCTTGTGTTTCCCGGATCATCGGCCTTATCCACTAACTTAGGTACGCGCGACACGTTTGCTGATATCGCCGTTTCTATTGCAGATTTCTTTGGAGTGCCGCACTCTTTTCAGGGAGAGCGTTTTATTAGTTTTTAACTATTGCATACTCACGATTTCAGAAAAAAGATAATTACTCGTATCTTACGCCGTTTATCAGTTCGAGGCATGGATCTAATAGAAGCTGAATACGCCAAGTAGTACCGCAACAGCTTAATCCCCTGAGCATCTCGCCTCGTTTTTATGACCAATTTTTCATTAAACCAAGAGTAATCTGTGGCTAAAAGTTCAGGAATTTCAACTCGCGAGTCCGAGTCTTTAGATCGTTATCTTCATGAAATCGGAAAGGAAAAACTTATCACACCCGATGATGAAGTGCGTCTGGCCAAGGAGATCCAGAAAGGCAGCCAACGCGCCCTTGAGGATCTAACGAAGGCAAACCTTCGTTTTGTGGTATCGGTGGCTAAGCAATATCAAAACCAGGGGCTTTCCCTGGGAGATTTGATTAACGAGGGTAACCTGGGTTTAATCAAAGCAGCTAAACGTTTTGATGAAACCAGGGGATTCAAGTTTATTTCCTACGCGGTATGGTGGATTCGTCAATCTATTTTACAGGCTCTAGCGGAGCAAAGCCGTATTGTCCGCCTCCCGTTAAACCGTGTAGGTGCCCTCAACAAAATTGGTAAAGAGCTCTCCAAACTGGAGCAGGAGTATGAACGAGTACCTTCTGCCCATGAACTGGCTGAAAGTCTCGAAATGACAGTGGGCGAAGTTGCCGACACATTGAAAATATCGGGTCGTCACCTCTCGATGGATGCTCCGTTTGCACAAGGTGAAGACAACCGTCTCCTTGACGTTCTGGAAAATGAAGAAATTCCCAATCCGGATTTCGATTTAATGGGTGAGTCCCTGAAGGTGGAAATTGAACGGGCACTCTCCAAGCTTACCAAGCGAGAAGCCGAAGTAATCCGACTTTATTTTGGGATCGGAAGAGAGCATTCGCTTACCCTGGAAGAGATTGGTGAGCGGTTTGACTTAACACGAGAGCGTGTTCGGCAAATTAAAGAGAAGGCGCTGCGTAAACTACGCCATCACAACAGAAGTGCTGCTCTGAGGGCTTATCTCGGCTAAGCTGAGCAGGCAACCATTGTTTTCGGAAATAAAAAACCCGCTATGATTATCATAAGCGGGTTTTTTTATGCTCTTTTTTTAAAAAGAATAGATAGAGTGCCTCTTAGTTTCTGAAGCCTAACCCAATACCACCGTTAATGGTGAAGTAGTTAGATGCGGTACCTTCTAAAAAGATGCGGAAAAAACCGAGCTTGAATTGCGCGCCCGCAAGAGCATGTACAACAGCATCACTGTTATCATCGTATGAAACGGGGTCGGTAATCGACTGTCCGGCACCTAAGTCATATTGTCCCACCATATCCACCTGGAAGTTACCCGTTTGAAATCCTAGACCACCGTAAGCTGATAGGAAAGGCAGTGTCTTGCCAACCAATGCGTTGAATACGAACGCATTCGTGGTGGTTTCCACTCGTTGACCGTCACCAGAGAGGTTCGCATTCATGTTAACCTGGGTGAATGCGGCCATAACAGAAATATCTACCGGAAGTAGTTTTCCTGCAGGTAAATACTGATTTACATCATGCTTAATAGCAGCACCAAATACAGACACATCGCCATAGTCTCCCAAATCGGTTTCAGGGGTATAACGCAGGGTTAAATCTGTTTTTTTAATGAGTCCCACATTACCCTGGATGATAGGCAGGGGAACGATGGGTACTCCTGTACCTTCCGGTATGCTGAATGATGCACCCGTTCCATCTACGGTAAGGGTCTGTCCGGCATCAGAGTCTCCAAGTAAGGTGTTCGATTCCACTCCGCTAACCGTAATACCCGTCAGATTCAATTCCCGGGCATCGAACGTTTGGTCTCCACTAGGTACGGCCGATGCAGCCACCCTAAACTGAAGGCTGAAACCTAATGTTTTGGTAGGGGCTGCTTTTGTAGTCCATCCGGAGTTTAATGCGGTACTAAGTCCGGTTGGTAACGGGGCTAAATAGGCCCGTGTAAGTTCAGTGATGTTGGCTTCACCCGCAGCGAGGAAGTCTTCAATAGCATCCAGCTGTGCAAAAGCAGGGAGCGAGAACAGTGCAAGTAAGAGCGCCAATGCTACCCGGCGAATAGGAGAGAAACGATTCATTATAAAAAAGTTAGTGATGGTTTCGATCAAATATCTGCATTTAAACCAATAACTCACAATACAATGAAAGGTCTTACAGACATAATGTGCGTTTTGTTCCGGAGGTGGTTCCTTGCGCCGATGGTTGGTTTTATGCTTAAGAGCCGCTTAGCGATTCCAGCATATTCAGGTAACTATTGTATCGATCCGCATCAATTTCTCCCCGTTCAAATGCTTGTATAACTCCACATCCCGGTTCGTGAACATGTGTGCAGTTGTTAAACCTGCACTGCTGGCGGGGTTCCAGCATTTCCGGGAAAAACAGGGAAAGCTCCCAGGGTTCAATGTTCACTAATCCAAATTCACGAATTCCGGGAGTATCTACGAGGTAGCCTCCATCAGAAATAGGAATCAGGGTGGCAAACGTAGTGGTGTGTTTCCCTTTACCGGAATAGCCGGATACTTCACCAACTTTAAAGTCAAACTGGTCATCGATGGTGTTTAACAGGCTGGTCTTACCTACCCCGGAAGGGCCGATAAAGGAACTGGTTTTACCTCTTAGCGCTTTTTTCAGGTTTTCTATGCTGGATGAATCTGTAATGCTGGTCGTAAATACGGGGTAGCCCAGATTTTCATACAGCTCTTTAAGTTCCTCCACAAAACCTGCGTCGCTTTTCTTAGCCAGGTCTATTTTATTGATGATAATAGCTCCCTGAACATCATAGGCCTCACAGGTTACTAAAAACCGATCAATAAACCCTGTTTTTAGCTTAGGTTGGTGGATAGACTGTACCACAAAAGCCAGGTCAATATTTGACACCAGGATATGTTCTCCCCGGCGCCCATGAGTAGCCTGACGCGTGATATAATTATCCCGCTCGTAAATATGTTCTACTGTACCGGTTTCATCCTCGTTAATGGATACATCCACCCAGTCTCCAACAGCGATAGGATTTGTTACTTCTTTGCCCTCTAACCGAAATCGGCCTGGCAACCTGCTGTTAACGATGTCTGGTCCTCCGACATCCACAGAATACCAGCTCCCTGTAGAACGCAAGACTCTGCCCTTAACCATTAGCGATACCCTTTTAGCGCTTCTCTGAGATCTTTTAAAGCCAGGGCCATATGATTCTCAATAGTTTTAGCGGATACGTCAAGAACCTCAGCAGCTTCTTTGTAGGTAAACTCCTGCAGGAAGCATAAACGGAATACATTTTGACGCTTTTCGGGCATTTCCCCGATGGCCCGTTCAATCGCTTTATTTAACTGCTTTGCATCTTCTGCATCGGCCTGCTCAGGTTCAGCCTGTTCAGGTATCGCAGATTCTTCAACAAACTTGGCGTTATCCCGAAAGAGGTTCAATAATCTCGAATGTGCAATTTTGAAGAGGTATGAACGCAGGGATTTAGATTCGTCAATCTGGGATCGTTTTTCCCAAATCATAACAAAAGCCTGCTGAATTAGATCTTCTGCAGCTTGTTCAGATGCTCCTTTTTGGCGCAGGAAATTAAAGAGATAGGTATGGTTGGTCTCAAAAAACTGCTTGAACGCCTGATGATCTCCCTGCTTAATACGAAGCAGGAATTCCGGATCGTTAAAAGCGCTGTGCTCAGAGGCGGCAAGTAGAAATAGAATTTCAACCGATAAAAAGGTCATAAATGAATATACTTGTACCGGAAGTCACTTTTCAATGGCATGACTACTCGTATTCTACTCTTATTTGTGTTTGGCTGGTGTGTTGAACATGTGCATGCGCAACATGCACAGGAAAAAGTTAGCGTGCAAGCGGTAGAACGGGCTCAGGGGCTGGGAATTACGGTACACAACCGGAATATATTCCCCATTACTATAGAGCTCGAGTTAAGTCTGAAAAACATGACGGCATCTAAACGCCTCCCGCTAACGACCGTTATCCCTCCTCAAACAGAGAAAACAATTGTGACACTTAAGGCTATAGATCCCGGTGAACAATCGAGCTATCGCTCAAAGTATACCTATCACATGGGGAGTATGGATGCTAAACATGATAATTCCTTTGCCTATCGGCTCCCCTTTAAACGAGATAAGTCTGTGCGGATTGACCAGGGGTATGGAGGGGCATTTTCTCACCGTGGTGAAGCAGAGTTTGCCCTGGATTTTCATTTAGAGGAGGGCTCTGAAATCACAGCTGCAAGGGGAGGTGTTGTCGTAAGCCTGGAAGAGAAGTATAAAGAGGGCGGAACGGACTCCTATTTTTCTGATAAAGCCAATTATGTAACCATTTTGCATTCCGATGGTACGTTTGGAGAGTATGCACATCTGAGGTATAACGGCGTACGTGTACGGGAAGGGCAGCGCGTTGTGATTGGGCAGGTTATCGGGTATTCGGGCGCTACAGGCTATGTTACCGGCCCGCATCTACACTTTGCTGTTAAACGAATAACTGAGGCCGGTAAATACGAAACTATACCCGTCCGGTTTGCTACCCGTAACGGTATTCAACAGCTGGAAGAAGGGAAGACGTACTCGGGATATTAAAAAAGGATACACACGAGAAGCTTCGAATCCTCGAATCTATCACGTAGTTGAAACCAAAAAACGGTGTAAAGGGTGGTTTTATCCTTACTCCTTTTCATCGTCCAGATCATCCAGCGATAAGCCTTTCATAACCGCTTCGTAATTGGAGATATCTTTTGGAAGAATAACCTGGTTCTCTTCGCGACCTAGTCCTGAAAGTACACCCAGGTATTTCTCAGCAAGTTGGAGATGGAGAGCTTCTTTTCCTTTTGGAGTGGTAACTGCATCCGCAATTTGTTCAATAGAGATGGCGGTAGCTTCAGCAAGGGCCTCTATTTCCTGTGCAATACCTTCCGCTTCATTAATACGGCGCTGCATTTCAGCTTCCGAAATGTTGATGATCTCTTCCTTTTTACCTTCCGCATCGTTGATGGTGGAACCCCGGGCCCCTTCAGAGCGGGCAATAATGGCTCGTCGATCGCGCTCGGCAGTGAGTTGACGTTCCATCGCTTTCTGTACCGTTCGGGGAGTCATAATGTTTTTAATCTCGTATCGATGCACTTTAATACCCCACACACGCTCCATTTCGCTAAGCACTTCCACCACTTCTTTACTCATTTTAGCCCGCTCCTCGAAGGTCTCGTCCAGATCCATGTTACCCAATACCGAACGGGTTGTGGTTTGGGCCAATTGTACGGCTGCGTATCGGTAGCTGGTTACCCCATAGCTCGCATTCACCGGATCGGTAACACTCAGGTAAATCACGCCATCTACTTCAACCTTCACATTATCTTTGGTAAAACATTCCTGCGGTTCAACCTCAATCGTTTCTTCTCTTAAATCCTGTTTGTATACCACCTTATCGATGAATGGAATAAGAGCATGGAACCCCGGGCCAAGGGTCTTATGGTAGTTACCAAGGCGTTCCACCACAAAAGCAAACTGGTTCGGTACCAGGCGAAGAGCCTTGATAAATTTGAACATAATGTAAACGGCAAAAAGCCCGAGCAGGATCTGACTGATGATTTCTACAACTTCCATTTACTTGCCTCCGTTAGTGGTTAGTTTTGGCGTGCTTTCCTGCACGTTTTCGCTTACCGTTTTAACCCCTTCAAAAAAGGTTTTTAAGTTGGCGGTTTCCGTAGGTAATACCGAGATGTCTGCACTTTTGATGATGGAACCCAGTTGTTTGATATACTGCTCAATCAATTTGGTCTTAACTGCGATATTACCGCCTGGTTTTTGTATGGCCTCTGCCACTCTTTTGATCCCTTTTGCCGTAGCTGTGGCAACAAGCTCGATCTCTTTGGCTTTACCCTGTGCTTCATTTATCCGCTTTTGACGAGCAGCTTCAGATAACAAAACCTTGCTTCGCTGATCTCCTTCCGATTCATTAATCACCGATTGTCGGTACCCTTCCGATTGAGTAATGTCAGCTCGTTTTTCACGTTCGGCTTCCATTTGTTTCTCCATCGTATCCACAATCACATTCGACGGACGGATATTCCGGATTTCATACCGTAATACTTTGATTCCCCAGGGTTCAGCAGCTTTATCAATTTCCCGTACGATGTTTTCATTCATCATTTCCCGTTCGGAGAACGTATCGTCCAGGGTGATTTTTCCGATCTCACTTCGCATGGTGGTTTGAGCAAGATTCACCGCTGCAGCCCTATAGTTGGAAATACCGTAACTGGCTTTATAGGAATCCATCACCTTCAGATAAACCAATCCATCTACGGCAACTTCAATATTGTCTTTTGTGATACAGGTTTGTGAAGGTACATCAATCACTTGTTCCCGCATTTCCTGATCGTAGGCCGGCCGGTCTACAAATGGGATCAGAAAATGGAAGCCAGGCTTAAGGGTCTTTTTGAATTTACCCAGCCGTTCCTGAATAATCTCTTCCCTCATCTCTACAATGATAAATAACCTTGTTAAGATGAAATAAGCGACCAAAATGAGAATGAGTAACGTGGTCCAAAACATGAGAGTGAATTAAGTGGTTTTGGTTTGTTCGGTTCCTTTTTGCTGTAAATAATCTACCGGCTCTACAATCCAGGTGGTATTATCCCTGTATTTGATGCGTACTTGTTGCCCTGCATGTATACTCCCCTCTAACGAGCGGGCCTGCCAGGAAATACCCTGATACCGGATACGGCCTTCATTGGTTTCATCATTAATGTCTTCGAGTACATCAACGATTTCATCCATAGCTTCGTAATCTTCATCAGCATATTTATAGTGGGTTTCCCCTCCAAAATATTTATTGATGAATGGTCGGACTACAATGGTTAGCGCCACTGATGTGATTAACCATGCCAGAGTGGCGGTACCAGGATCAGCCAGTAACCCCAGGAATCGTAACAACCCGATTAAAATGCCGCTGAACCCGAGTACGATAGCAACTCCTCCCGGAATCACCAGTTCCAGTATCATAAGCAGGATACCGCCGAGCAAAAAAATCCATGTCAATAGTTCGCCATCCATAAAGTATGAACTTAATTGCGGTTGCTGAGATAGATAGCGATTTGATTACAAAAAAACCTAATAAGTTTGGCACTATAATTGTCTTTTTTGGGGTTCATTAAGCAATTCTACTATGAGCGAAACCAAAACAAACCGATCAGTTGTCACCTTGTGGCAAACGCTAATGCGCATTTTTGCGCTTAGCAAACCCTATCGACGCCGATTCTACGGAGCGACTTTTGTTGTGATTTTAGCTTCCGGAGTATGGCTTTCTGTACCGCTGGGTCTCCGGGAATTGCTTGATGCTGTATTTGAGCAGGGGGATAGCTCATTGTTGAACCTCTTGGCTATCGGTTTACTTGGACTGTTTATATTACAGGCTGCCTTCTCGTTTTTAGGCAATTATTACCTGGAGTGGGTTGGTGAACGGGTAGTTACCGATCTTCGGAAAAAAGTATATGAACACCTGCATAAGCTGGGATTTCGTTTTTTTGCTGAACGCCGATTGGGAGAGATTACATCCCGCTTAACAAATGACGTAGGCTCGATTCGTACGGCACTAACCGACTCCCTTCCTCAGCTGCTTACCATCAGTTTTTCCTTGATTGGGTCTGTTTCGTTGATGGTCGTGCTAAACTGGCGTCTGAGTATGGTCATTTTTGCTACGGTACCGTTTGTTACGATTGCCACCCGCTATTTTGGTCAAAAAATCCGCAAACTCTCCAGAAGTATCCAGGACGACCTCGCAGACTCTACGGCTATAGCCGAGGATGCACTGGGCGCAATTCGCCTGGTGAAAGCATTTGTTCGGGAAACGTACGAGGTCGAACGCTACACATCAGCAGTTGAAAAACTGTTTAAGACCGCACGGAGAAAGGTGGTACTTACTCAGTTATTTTGGGCCGGGGTGGGCGTTATGTTTATGGCTACCCTTGTAATCATTTTCTGGTACGGTGGCAGAGAGGTACTGGCCGATCGTCTAACCGCTGGAGATCTGGTTGCATTTATTATCTATGCCTTGAATATATCCCGATCCATAAGTCAGACTTCTCGTTTATACACAGCCGTAAATACAGCAGCAGGTGCTTCAGAGCGTATATTCGAATTGATTGAGGAAGTCCCTGAGATCCAGGATAAGCCTGGAGCACAGTCAATTGCTCACATAGACGGTCATGTACAAGTGCAGAACCTGAATTTCCATTACGAAGATCAGAAAGCCATACTAAAGAACATATCTTTCGACGTACCGGCTGGTAAAACGGTTGCGTTAGTAGGACCGAGTGGAGCTGGTAAAACCACGTTGCTGAATCTTATCCCGCGGTTTTATGATCCTATATCGGGCAGCATAACCGTTGATGGTACCGATGTGCAGGAACTAAAAGTAAAGGACTATCGCGAGCATATCTCCATAGTACCGCAGGAAGTGCATCTGTTTGGAACCAGCATTAAAGAGAACATTCGGTATGGAAGGTTGGATGCCACTGACGAAGATATCGCAGAGGCCGCAAAAGCGGCGAATGCCCACCAATTTATCACGGAAATGTCGGACGGATACGACGCTCTTATTGGTGAAAAAGGAGTAAAGTTGAGTGGAGGCCAGCGCCAGCGTCTTGCTATAGCACGAGCCATTCTGAAGAACCCGGCCATTCTTCTTCTGGACGAGGCGACCTCTTCTCTGGATTCTGAATCAGAAGCACAGGTCCAGGATGCCCTTGACCGACTCATGAGCAACAGGACCACATTTGTAATTGCTCACCGTTTATCTACCGTACAAGATGCTGATCTCATTTTAGTGATGGATAAAGGAGAGATTACTGAACAGGGAACCCATCATGAGCTCCTTGAACAAAAAGGTTTATACAGCCGGTTATATGAACTTCAGTTCAGAGATCTGGAAAAAGTTCGATCCGGTTTTTAACAGGTAGATATGCCGGGTATCAGTTATCGGCTAAATACGCATTAATTACCTCTGAATAGTTCATATCTGAGAGCAGATTACGTTCCTGAAGCTGCTTCAGAAAGGACACAGGTACGCCACTGGAGTACATTCCGATTACACCTGAGTAAGAAAAGGTGTCCAGGAAACCCAACGCTTTTAATTCTTTGAGATAACTCATCGGAACGCCGCTGGAGTATAACCCTATAATACCAGAGAAAGAGAACTCGTCGATGATTTCCTCTTGTCTCAACTGTTCCAGATAATCAATACTGACTCCGCTAGATTGCAATCCAATAATCGCTGAGTACGAAAATTCATCCGTGAAATTGAGTTCCTTCAACCGTTGTACGTAATCAAGTGTCACGCCACTGGTGTACATTCCAATGATACCTGAATAGGAGAAGTCGTTGATTAAGTCGAGATCCTGCATCTTTTTGATGTAATCGATACTAACCCCGCTGGTATACATCCCGATGATTGCGGAATAGGAAAAATCGCCAGAAAGATTCAGAGCTTTCAGTTTCTGGATATAATCGATGGTTACACCACTGGTGTACATTCCAATGATTGCGGAGTATGAATAGTCGCTTACTACTCCCGCTTCACTCATCTGCTGAATATACTCCACGGGTACTCCGCTGGTGTACATTCCGATAAGTGCTGAGTAAGAGAAATTGCTTAAATATCCAGCCTGTTCAAATTGTCTGATATACTCAAGTGGTACTCCGGATTGATATAATGCCTGTAGCGCAGAACTTGAGAACTGATTGGTATATCCGAGTTCTTTGGCGCGGGCTAAATAATCCAGGAAACCATCCGAACTGGACGTTGTGGCCACGGGTGGCGGTGGTGGAGGAAGAGGAATCTCTGCTATCCCTGTACCTATTGTTGTGGTGACGGGTTCCGGGGTACCAAACCAACTGTTATACCAATTAGAAACACTCCAGTCGTATGACCATAACGTAATTATTGCTGCTAACCCCACAAGGGCAACAATATTCTTTACAGCATATCGGTCATCCTGTTCCTGTGGAGGGGCAACGTGTTCCGTCGATTTTGGCTCGGGTCCTTCCGCTGCTTTTTCTTCCAGATAGCGGTCAAGATCAAAATCGGGTGAGTCGGAATGGGGGCTGCGGTAACGTTCGGTAGCCATAATCGTAAGTTTGAAAGGTTAGTTGCCGTCAATTCGGTAAGCGTCAACCACAGAGGTCGACGACATGTTGTCGAGTAACCCACGCTGATCCAGATCCTGTATGAAACTAACCGGAACCTGGTTCTGGTAAAAACGAACAATAGAAGTACTGCCGAAATCATTAAGAAGACCGGC
>JBCBST010000078.1:0-15120 GCA_039819115.1 Bacteroidota bacterium | reverse complement strand
CCAATTGGATCATTAAATGAATCAGATCCGATTTCCGATTGGAAGTGAATCCCATTTTGCTCACTACCTGAATCAATGGAGTAATTAACTTGTACAAAATCGGTATCATCATACCCTCCATTATTAATACCACCTTCGTTACCTGCACCGAAAAGACCAGAAATCTGGAGATTCGCATATCCGGAAATATCAATCCCACTTATAACAATGGTCTGTTCGCGGGCTCCATCTCCTCCTGCATCGTCCGTGTCTTCTGTGGCAAAGAAAAACTGATCTAAAAAACCAGAGTACGCTCCAGATACATTGGTTATGTTGGAGCCGTCGGTGCGATTAAAATGGGCGTTTGCAGTACTACTAAATCCTCCAGAAGAGCTTACGGTATAACGGGTGTTATGACCATCCGTTTCGAAGCCTTCCTGAAAAATCGTGTTTTCAGATGACTGCGTGCCAATAACCTGGATGTTATCGAATGCAATTTCTTCCGCTGCTCCATTCATTGCAACTCTGATCGTTATGGTCATCGTGGAACCAGTATCGGCAACATCTACCGAATATCTCTCCAAAGTTGTTCCAAGCCGATTCGTGCCATCCGTGTTATCGGCTTCTCCGCTGTAGTCAGCGTCTAATCCAAGTGGATCATTAAATGAATCAGATCCGATTTCCGATTGGAAGTGAATACCATTTTGCTCACTCCCTGAATCAATAGAGTAGTTAAGAGTCATGATATCGATATTATCATAACCTCCGGCATCAATACCACCTTCGTTACCTGCACCGAAAAGACCAGCAATTCGGAGATTTGTATATCCGGAAATATCAATCCCACTTATAACAATAGTTTGGGTGTCGATTCCATCTCCTCCACTATCGTCTGTATCTTCCGCGGCGAAGAAATACCGACCTAAAAACCCAGAGTACTCTCCAGAGGTATTTGATATGTTGGTTCCATCGGTGCGATTGAAGTGATCGTTACCAGTCCGACTGAATCCTCCTGAAGAGCTAACGGTGTAACGGGTGTTATGACCGTCCGTTTCGAAGCTTTCCTGAAAAATTACGGTTTCCTGCGCCTTAACATTGGCGAATAACAGCCCTAAAAATGCTGTAATTAGTATAGCATGTTTCATGTGATCGATTTTTAAAGATAGAAAACAACACAATTGTATATTGTAAAGTGTAAAATAACTTCCTATTTACACTTAGCTACACATGTATGCGCTATCTTCTCCCAGATTTATATTTATATGTTTATGTATACTATTATTCTATAGAAAAACACGTTGAGCAAACTATTAACCCACATTTCATCGAACATATCCTTCTAGAAAAATCCTGTCAGATACTTTTTCTGCGACTCACTATTCTCTTTTCATGATTAATACATTCTTTAATATCAATTATACCGACTACATGTATTAGCACAATCAAATGATCCAGAAATACTCTTTAATCTTGTCCTGTATCCGGGTACATTTTTTTCATTGTGAGTTGTTTCAAATCCAGGTCTGAAAACACCTCGTAGTTTCCCTGGTTTAACATTCCATTTCATCGTTCAATAGCCGAGTAACCGGGGTTGATCAATCAGTCCGATGAACTCGTCTCGCTTGTTTTTACTCAATACAATATCATGCTCCCCGATATGGATCAGGTTGCCCTCAATACTGTCAATCAAATCGGTATTCACGATGTACGAGCGATGAGTCCGGTAAAAGTTAGCGGGCAACAGTTCCTCCAGCTTACTCATCGAAAGAAGGGTGAGTATTTTCTGACCATCGGTGGTAAAAACTTGCACATAAGGTCCCTGACCTTTGATAAACGAGATGCTCTTCACATCCACCTTGATAATTTTTTTATCGGATTTGATAAAAAGTTTATCCGGTTTTTGCGTTTCATTAACCGCAACAGGCGGTTTCAGCTCAATCTGTTTTTCCCGGCCTATGATTTTGATGACGGCTTTATAAAACCGGTCAAACTCAATGGGTTTAAGCAGGTAATCGGCCACATCCATTTCGTAGCTGATTACCGCATATTCGGTATATGCGGTCGTCAACACCGTTTGTGGTCGGTTGGGAAGAGTCTTCAGGAAATCGAGCCCGGTAATATCCGGCATATGGATATCCAGGAATAAGATATCGATGGTATCATCCTTGATATAGCTCATTGCTTCCAGGGCGGTACTACAGGTGGCCACCAGCTCTAATTCCGGTACACGATTCACATAGTCAGAAAGGAGTTTTCTGGCGATAAATTCATCGTCCACAATTAAACATTGAATACTCATGTCATAACTCCAGTATTAAGTCTACGGTGTACACACCCTCTGTACTATCGGTTTTCATAGTATGCTTGCCTGGGTAGTTTGCTTCCAGTATCCGCATGGAATTTCGAAGTCCGATACCAATTCGTTCAAACAGCACCGTTTCCATTTCTTTTTTAATCGTGTTTTCCGTGCGAAAGAACAGAATATTGTTATCCACTTCCAGGTGGATATTGACCCATCCTTCGGGATTATGTTCCAGGTCGGAATGCTTAAAGCAATTCTCCACATAATTAATGAGAATCATGGGCGAAATGATGTGGTTATACTGAATACCGGCCTTGTAATAATCCACGTTGACGGAGTCTTCGTACTTGAGAATTTGCAGGGCGAGATAATAGTCAATCAGCGCGCTCTCATTGCTTAAAGGCACGTTTTCCTGATCGCAGTCGTACAATAAATAGCGCATGATTTGGGATAGTATCGAAATCATCTCGGGTGTACGGTCATCTCCCAGATAAGCCAGCCCGTAAATATTATTCAGAGTATTAAACAGGAAATGGGGACTGATTTGATTCTTCAACATCATCAGCTCGGATTCGGCCCGGTTCACCTTATCTTCCATTTCCCGGACGGTAGCCATGTGATATACCTCCGCAAGCCGGATGCTGATCATGAGAATCATTCCCAACAGAACCAGCAAACACCACACCACGATTCGGACAGCAGTAGGCGCATACATATGAGGTGCTTCCAGTATGTTCAGGATATCCACCAGGAAAAAATGGGATATAATCCCAAGGGAAAAGAACGTGACGTTTACAACAATGGATGCTACAATGTTCGAATTAAGGCGACCGTCACTTTCCAAATACTGAGGGAATAATCGGTACCCGAAATGCCAGATAACTAAGGTACCGAACAAAAAGAAGGTAGACAGGTAGTAAAGCCCATCAAAGATATCTCTTTGATACCACACAGCTGCCGTAATCAGGGTATTCATCCCGAACCAGATAATAAAGGGACCAATTCTCAGAAAACGTTCTGTTTTTGTGACCGCTGTGCTCATGATGGGAATATCAGGATTGCGGTAATCGGATCATGAAAAAATGCACCAAATGACGTTGAAATGATATGAAAGTGCGATCTGGTTAAACGAAATGCTGGTTCACCGATTCTTTCATTTGGTGAAGCAGTAGTAACGGTTCGTACATTTTTTTTCCAATGGGATACTGGCTCCAATAATTTTACATTGATTATAGAATCTGAATCAAATACACAACCAAATGAACCATTTGGCATTATTACTTACGATAGCATATAGTCTTGTATCCGGCTCATTACTCGCCCAGGATGAAATCATCGGGGTTTGGGATACCGGGGAGGGACGGGTAGAAATTCATCAAACGGAAGAGGGATACATTGGAAATCCCATTGATACCTCCGGAGTACGAAGGGATGAAATTCAAGTCTTAACACTCACGCATACTCGTAATAAATGGAATGGTAAGATTTATTCTATAAAAAAGGACAAAAGAATGAATGTAGAGTGCCGAATTAAAGAAGAACAACTTCATCTGAGGGTAAAAGCAGGGATGATAAAACGAACGCTGAAGTGGACCCGGGTCCAATAAGCTAAGCCAGCTACCTTACGGTTTACCTATGAAGCGTTTAATTTGTATTGCTCTGTTATGGAGCAGCTGTAGTTTTGTGTGGGCTCAATCGGTACGTATCGGTGTGATTTCCGATCTCGATGAGTCAGAGAATCTCGACATCGTGCTTAACCAAATGATTCGGGAAATAGACCAGACCACGGGGTCAACCCGTAAGGTCATGCTTGATACTTCCGCATTTGGGATGTCCGGTGCGGCATCTGTTCTGGAAACCTATCGCCGGATGGAAGGGCGGATCGATTTGGTCTTATCCATCGGTAGTATCAGCGGGAAAGTCTTGTCAGCTGAGGAGGAATTGCCCATCCCGGTCATTGCACTGGGTATTATCGATCCGGAGCTTCAGGATATTCCCTATGTAAACGGAACATCGGGCAAAGATAACTTCTCTTACGTATGGCAAACCCGGGACCTCGAAAATGAGCTGAGGGCCTTCCAGGATCTGTATGAATTCCGGAATCTGGCTATTTTTGTTGATGAGAAAGTCGTTTCGACGGTAAATACCGAGAAAAGCGACGCCTTAACAGAAGCCTTATCATCCGAGCTGAACACCCGGTTTTCATTTATTCCTGTCGGTAACGATATGGATGCGGTGATTAACCAGATACCCGCCGATGCCGATGCCGCCTATTTCACCGTGATGCTGGGGCTGCAGGAACCGGATGCAGAAATACTGATCAAGGCCTTGAATGAGCGTAACCTTCCAAGTTTTTCTGGGAGTGCCAGCCTGATTGAGCTAGGTGTTTTGGGATCGTTAACCAACCAAAACAACCTGGATCAGGGTATCCGAAAGCTGGCCATCATGGTGGATGGATTCTTAAACGGGGCTCCACTTTCCGGTTTGTCGGTTGCCCTCGACACCAAAGAGAATTTATACATCAATATTGCCACAGCACGAGAGATTGAGCTGCCCATCCCATTCGACATTTTGTTCACCGCTACCATTACGGGTGACGATGATCGATCGGTGAAGACGTACTCCTTCGAAGAAATAGCCGCAAAATCATTAGAAGCGAACTTAAACATCCGGATCAGCTACCAGGATATTGAGTTAAGTGAGCTGGATATTCAGTCAGTACGTTCTAATCTACTCCCGTCCCTGTCTTTTGGGATGACCGGATCTCAGATTAACGAGGAACGGGCAAATGCCGCATTTAACAGTCCGGAACGATCTCTTTCAGCCGATTTGGATTTCACACAGTTATTATATTCAGAAAATGCCATTGCTGCCTATAAAATCGCAGGTTATCTGAATAAGGCCCAGGAGTTTAACACCGAAGCTGAAGTCTTGAGCGTATTGCTTGATACCTATGTAGCCTACCTGAATGTGCTCTCTTCGAATACCAATGTGATCATTCAGCGAGAGAATTTAGTAAACACCAAAAAGAATAAAGAGCTTGCCTCCATTCGGGTAAATCTTGGAGCTTCGACCAATTCGGATTTATATCGTTGGGAAACCGAATTAGCCTTATCAAACCAGGCTGTAATTGAAGCACAGGCTACGTTACTCTCTGCAAAACTTCAGCTTAATAATCTTTTAGCCAACACGTTGGAATCCGAGTTCGACCTCAATGAAGTGTCACTCAGCGACGAATGGCTACAGTTTTTTGATCAGGGTCAGCTATCGGAACGTATCCGGACTCCCCGGGACCTGGAACTGATTTCCAACTTCTTCGTGGAAGAAAGTCAGCGAAATAATCCCAACAAAAAAGCCCTGCTGGAGAGTATCAACGCAACGAACCGGCAACTGACTCAGAATAAGCGATTGATGTATATACCTACGGTAGCGCTGCAGGCCCAGACCTCCCAGGTGCTTCAGCGAGGTGGGGTGGGTTCAACGATTGATGCCAGCGCAATGGCGTTAGGGATTTCAGAATTCCAGGATAACTCCTGGTTTGTGGGAGTCTCGCTCAGCTTTCCCATTTTCGATGGATTCAGCAGAACGGTGGCCATACAACAATCCAGGGTCAGTTTAGATCAACAGGATCAGACCAGAGTACTGCTGGATCAGAATCTTGAGCTTGGTGTACGATCCAGCGTATTAAACGTACTAAGTACAAGTACAAACATCGAATTTACCCGCACAGCAGCTGAAAGCGCTCAAAAAAACTTTGAATTAGTACAGGACAACTACACTCAAGGGCAGGTAACGATTACTCAGCTGATTGACGCTCAGCAGGCAGCTCTGGAAGCCCGGCTGGCTTCTGAGTTATCGGTCTTCCAATATGTTCAGGCTCGCTTACAACTGGAGTTTAATGTGGGAAGCTTCACCATCATGATGACAGAAGAAGAACGACAAGACTTCAACAATCGCCTTCAAAACACTTTAAATAGTACAAAATAATGCGAAAAACGATATTTCTATACCTGACCATCACCTTTATGCTTGTGGCGGGTTGTAACGACGCTACCGAGGAAGCGAAGATGGAACCGCCTAAACCGATTAAATACGGGATGGTGGAATCCTATGGCGGTTTGACGTCCCGTACGTTTAACGGGATCACACAATCCGGATCTGAAACCAATCTTAGCTTCCGCACCGGCGGACTGATTACTCAGCTGAATGTATCCGTTGGTCAACGGGTACGGAGAGGACAGGCCCTGGCACAACTCGATCAAACCGATGTGAAGCTTTCCCTGGAGCAGGCCGAACTGGATGTAGCTAATGCCGAGGTACAGCTACAAACAGCGACCTCAAATTTCGACCGGATTAAATTGCTCTACGAAACGAGCAATGCATCCTTAACCGACTACGATCAGGCAAAGAGCACCCTATCCAACGCGCAGAGCTCGTATGAGATTTCACTACGCCGGTTAGACCTTCAACGATCCCAGCTTTCTTATACCACGTTAACAGCACCCATGAGCGGGATTGTATCTACGGTGAATGTGGAGCGGAACGAGGTGATCCGCGCCGGACAGTCTATCTTAACCATGAGCCAGGAAAATGCGAAAGACATTGAAGCCCAGGCCGGGGTACCCGAGCGGTACATCAGCCAGGTACGACAGGGAAGTGCCACAACCATACGGATTCCAACTCTCAATGCTGAATTTGAAGGGGTAATCACGGAATTGGGGTATAGCTCTTCTGGCGGAACGTACCCGGTCATCACCTCCATGGATAACCCCTCTTCCGATGTACGGCCAGGTATGCCGGTTGAGGTGACGTTTACGTTTGGTGATGAAAGCCAGCGGTCCCAGCTTATTGTGCCTGTGAAAGCAGTGGGTGAAGACGAAAACGGAGCCTTTGTCTATGTGTTAACCCCTTCGGATGAATCCTTCCATGCAGAAAAAGTGAGCATAGAGATTGGGAGTCTTATATCCGGTGGCTTTATCGTGCGATCGGGACTGGAGGAAAACCAGATTGTAGCCACAGCGGGTCTACGCACCCTTTTTGATGGAATGAAGGTGACTCTTCTAAACGAGTAGAAGCATGAACATAACTTCCATTGCCATCAATAATAGCCGCGTAACGTATTTGTTACTTGGTATTGTAATCATTCTTGGAGTAGTAGGATTCTCATCCCTGCCAAGAGATAGTATGCCTCCTTTTACCATCCGGAGTGCAAACATTGTAACGGCGTTTCCAGGCGCCAGCCCCGAACGGATAGAACTCCTGGTCACCGATCCTATCGAAAAAGTGGTTCAGGAAATACCGGAAGTGGATTACATCGACAGTGAATCACGAACCGGCATTTCTATTGTAAAAGTAGCCCTCAAAGAAAGTGTGGATCCGTCCGAAATGCAGCCCATATGGGATCGGCTCAGACGTAAGATTGACAAGATTTCCATGCCTTCCGGGGTTTCGAACGGACCGAATCTGAATGATGACGGGCTTGGAGATACGTACGGTATTGCCGTTGGCCTGGAAAATGACGGATACGAGCCGAAAGAACTGGAAACGTACGCCGACCGTCTCCGGAATGAACTCATCCGATTGCAGGACGCTGCCAAAGTAGAGTTAACCGGGGTATTGGAACGCCGGGTGTTTATCGAATACAACGATGCCGAACTGGCTAACTACCAGCTGTCGGCGAACGAACTTCAAAGTATTATATCAGCGACCAATATTATCATCCCGGCCGGGGAAATTGGCATTGAAGATGAACGGGTAATTCTCGAACCCTCCGGTAGTTTTGAATCCATACAGGATATCGAAGAAATGCTCATCCCAATCGGGCAGGAAACCATTTTTCTGAAGGATATTGCCGAGGTATATGAGGATTATATTTCTCCCCGGGAAACTATGGTTCGCATGAACGGGGAACAGGCTATTGGGTTACATATCTCACTGAAGGATGGGGCCAACATCGTGCAGCTGGGCGAAGAAGTGGATCTGCTGTTAACCCGGTTCAACCAATCCCTTCCGGTGGGAATAACAGCCCGAAGAATTGCTTCACAGGATACCTCCGTATCCGAAAGTGTGAGTGATTTTATCTCCAATCTCATTCAGAGTGTGGTTATTGTGTTAGCTGTGATGCTGATGTTCCTCGGGTTACGAACCGGTATCGTGGTTGCCAGCTTGATTCCGGCGGCCATTGTTATGGCCATCTTCCTGATGGATGTGTTCGCCATCGGATTAAATCAGGTATCATTAGCAGCTCTCATTATGGCACTGGGAATGCTGGTGGACAACGCGATTGTAATGGCTGAATCCATGATGGTGAAAATGGAACGGGGAGAACGGGCGCTGGATGCGGCCATTTCCTCCAGCCGGGAACTTATGATTCCGCTCCTTACCAGTTCATTAACCACATCGGCTGCGTTTCTATCCTTCTTTATTGCAGAGTCAACGATGGGTGAAATCATGGGTCCCCTATTCTCGGTCATCACCATCACCCTACTTTCTTCCTGGCTGATGGCACTCACCATAGTGCCTATGCTGGCCATACTATTCATCCGGGTCAATAAGGACACCGAAAACCAGAAACCCGGCCTGTTCGACAAGCTTATCGTGTATTACAGGGGATTGATCATCTGGGCTTTATCCCGTCCTGTCCTTGTACTGGCTTCGGTAATTGGCCTGTTATTCATTTCGTTAGTCGGCATGACCAATCTTGGGTTTGTATTTATGCCCGATAGCGAACGAAACCTCGTTACCGTAGACGTGGTGCTACCCACCGGAATCAGTCTGGAAACAACGGCTGCAACCGTTTCGCAGTTAGAGCAATTCCTCTCCGATAGTCTCTTTGTACAGGAAAGCAGGACCCAGGGCGTAACCGATTGGTCGTCCTTCATAGGGGAAGGCCCCCGATCGTACGATCTTGGGTACCAACCGGAGCAAAAACAAACCAATTATGCCCACCTGCTCCTGAATACTTCCGACAGCGACGACAATCAGTTGGTGATTGACCAGATTAATCAATTTGCCTTCTTCAATCTACCGGATGCCAAAGTTACCGTTAAAAGACTCGGTAGTGGAGGTGGCGCCTCGGTGCCTGTTCAGATCAGAATCAGCGGGCCAGATGCCAATCAGTTGATCAGTATAGCCTCCGAAACCAAGAATAAACTCCGATCTATACCGGGTGCACTAAATGTGGATGACGATTGGGGGCCTAAGATCAAAAAAGTGTATGTAGATATAAACCAATCCAAATTGAGTCTTAACGGACTAAATAACCAGGACGTAGCTTTGTCGTCATTTACCACTTTATCAGGGTTTACTGTAGGCGAATACCGTGAAAACGAAGATAATATTCCCATTTCGATGCGTACGGAAGGAAGTCTCGACGTGGTGTATGAAGATCTTGAAGGCCTGAATATCTATAGCCAGATGTCGGGGCGTTCGGTTCCAATGGCCCAGGTAGCCGACATCAGCGTGGATTGGCAACTCGCCAAAATCCTAAGGCGGGACCAGGTACGAACCATCACCGTGGAGTCTCAATTAGTGACGGGTTTTACAGCCAACGAGGTATCTGGTCCGATGAAAAGCTGGCTGGACGAGCAGCTGCCGAAGTGGGGATCACGGTACAGCTACGAACTAGGTGGTGAATCGGAGGCTAGCGCTGATGCTATGGGAGCTGTTATCGCAAAACTCCCCATGTCGTTCTTCATCATTATCCTGTTGTTGATGATGCAGTTCAACTCCGTCAGAAAATCAGGCATTATCCTGCTGGCGGTCCCCTTTGGGATCATCGGTGTGGTCGGTGGGCTGCTGCTCACAAACACCAATCTGAGTTTTACCGGCTTCCTGGGTATTATCTCTCTGGCTGGAATTGTAATCAATAACGCCATTGTCCTTATTGACCGGATCCAACTGGAACTGGATGAGAACAACAGGCCACCCTACGATGCCATCATCGCTGCAGCTGAAGAACGATTCAGACCTATCCTGCTTACCACCTTCACAACATCCCTTGGATTAATACCACTTTGGCTGGGCGGCGGACCGATGTGGGAGCCGTTGGCCATTGGCATTATCTTCGGGCTGTTATTTGCAACCGTCATCACTCTGGTTCTGGTACCGTTGCTGTACAAACTGTTTTACCGGGTTTCGGTCTCATCATGAAGCATCGGTCTAAATACACCCTCTGTTCCTGTTTTTTCTATGGGCTTTTTATCATATGTAGTCTCAGTATTTGCCTATCCGCACAGAACCTGGATTTAGCCGGATTCAGCTATACCCGATTGCCATCTGCCGATGTGGTTGACTCTCCATCTAACCAGCGGGCCGAAACCAATGAACTGAACGCCTTTCTTAATATTCCCATCCCACTAAGAAACAAAAAGACCATCCTTATCCATGGATTGCAGTATCGGAGAGTCGCACCAGTAGTTGAAAATGATCGTAATGGCACCATCGATGGTCAAACGCTCCATCTGGCAAGCTATCGGTTTATGCTCGTTCATAAGCTTAAGTCGGATTGGACGGCTATGTTCATCGTTAATCCCACCCTTTCTTCAACATTCAATACCCCCCTGGAACGGGATGATGTAATCGGGAACGGTGTCATTCAGTTTATGAGAAGACCATCCGATCATTTTTCGTACGGATTTGGCGTTGCAAGAACGGCACGGTTTGGGGAGGTATTGATTATACCGACCTTCCAACTCACAAAAGACTATCAACACAGTACCCTTCAGGTGTTCTTACCCCGTCAGATCTCCTTCGATTATCATTTCCGCACCTTTGACCTGGGAGTTCAGTTTTCTCTAAGCGGATCGGAGTATAATGCAAACTACACGGTTATGGATGCGTCAAACAACGAAGTATCCGTTGATAAACTGGCGTACAGTCGCATTCTTTTGGGTCCCACATTCAGCTATCCCATCAATGATCTGCTTCGGTTTGACGCGTTCGGCGGAGTGGTTGCCAACCGGAGGATAGAGTTAATAGGAGGATCGGGTGTTGATGAAACCCTGGAAGTTGAAAGTGCACCGTTCTTTCAGATCGGTATTTCCTTAGGATTGCCGCAGAGATAACGATAATGAAGGCCGTGATCTAACGCGCGATAGCTCCGAACCAGAGGATATAATTTTAATATGGATGACGCCCTAAAACGCGAGATTATGGCCGCCTTATTAGCGGATAAACCAAAGGCGATTACTGATAGAAGCCATGAAATCGGTGCGACCAGCGGTATAAATTTCATTTTTAAAAGTGGTGCGCAGCAAATGCTTCCCTACGGACATGTCATCACAGCCAGGTTGTTATACCACGATAACGGTACGGAGATGGATATTTTGTTTTCCAGTCATGTCGTGACCGTGCTTGGATCGGGACTGGAACCGATTTACGAAGCGTTTCTAAACCAAACCTTAAAAACGGTGATTGAACTTAAAAAGCAACACATTGCTGCTCTTCCGAAAGGTTCGCCCTTTGTTACTGAGATTATGATTAATGAAAGGGATAAGCACACCCGCAAATCACCTTATAACGCTAATAAGTGATAATCATGCATCATAAGCGGTTGATACAATAAAACCTATACACTTGACCTTATATTCCTCTTAAATCACTTGTACTTTATAAGTAAAGCAAGTGTTGTAGCTGTTTTGTACCAGAAACAAAAAAGCCCTCGGGAAGAGGGCTTTTCAGGAGTAGTGGCGGGGACAGGATTCGAACCTGCGACCTTCGGGTTATGAGCCTGAGCCTTTTTGTATTAATATGGTCTTTACTGTCTCAAAACGGTGTTTATGCCTTTATTTAAGGGTCATTTGGAAACAATAGACGACAAGAAAAACCAACATTTGTTGTACCTATGTTGTACCTAGTGGGTGAGACAATCCTTATATTGGTGTGCATTGATCACCTCAACACCCCTTCTCATGGCTTCATTAAAAATACTGCTGCGCACAAATAAGCAGCGAAAAGATGGGCAATCTCCGCTGGCGCTACGCATCACCCATAACAGGAAATCGCGATTTATCTTTTTGGGGCAATATCTGGATGAAAAGCACTGGGACAGTGTCAGACAGCGGGTCAAAAAATCACATCCCAACTCTGCGCGATTAAACAACCTGATCTTGAAAAAACTCGCCGAGGCAAATGATACCGCACTTGAAATGGCAAGCAGTCAAGAAGCTGTGACCGTTAAGCATATCAAGAACAGGGTACAGCATAAGAATAACACCACCACACTCTTTGATGTGGGACAAAAGCGTATTCAAGAATATGAAGCTAAAGGCACGTTTTCTGTTGCTCGCGCCGATCAGTCGATATTGAATAACATCGAAGGGTTTTTAGGACACCGTACCCTCCCCTTTCAGGATATAACGGTGGCATTTCTGGAACGCTACAAGCTGTATTGTCTGACAAGGCTTGGCCATAGCAAACGCACGGCCACTAATCAACTGATGTTGATACGCACACTTTATAACAGAGCCATGAAAGAAGGCATTATAGACGGTAAGGCCTATCCGTTTGGCGGTGATAATATGTCCATCCGTTTATCATCCGGCAATAAGATTGGTTTAACTGAAGCAGAGATCAAAGCCATTGCAGCGCTTGATATTCAGAAAGGCACATCCATGTGGCATACACGTAATATCTGGCTGTTTTCGTTTTATTTTGCCGGTGTCCGCATATCGGATGTCCTAGAGATCAAATGGTCAGATATTGTGCAAGACCGTCTCTATTATCAAATGAACAAGAATGATAAGCCGGTATCGCTCAAAATCCCCGATAAAGCCATATCGATTATTGAGGCATACAAGGACAACCAACAGAGCAAGGATGATTATATCTTTCCGTTCCTGAAACAAGCCAATCCCAATGATCCAGAGGATATGTTCAGGAAATCACGCAATGCCTCTCGCCTGTTCAATAAATGGCTTAAACGTATTGCTGAGCAAGCTGGTATCGATAAGACCCTATCCAATCATATCTCACGGCATTCTTTCGGCAATATCGCCGGCGATAAAATCCATCCCCTGATGTTGCAAAAGCTGTATCGCCATTCCAATCTCAAAACCACGATTAATTATCAGGCGAATTTCATTAATAAGGAAGCCGATGATGCCCTCGATAAAGTCATCGATTTTTGATGGACAGCACAGTGCGCAAACACATCCGTAATACCCCGAGGCTGTGCTTAGGGGAGATGTCTGATAGAATTGCGCACGGCCTATTCGAGGCACTGCAAAGAGTTTTGAACCACATCGATAAAACGCTGGTTCAAGAAGCTCGTGCATATTGATTGCCATATTCTATGAGAAGATCCACTATGCACAGTTCGCATCTTCACCAGTGCAGTCATTCCAAAGGCAAAGCACTGCTTAGGGGACAGGTCTGATGGAATACTGCACTGCTCGACTTTAGAAAAAACGCATGCACTGCTAGGTTTTTTGGCTATTTCGCTACTGCTTAATTGGTAGTTGTTTATTCTGATATTTCTCGCGTTCCTCTTGCAAGGTCGTGAGCCAATCAAGATACATGTCTTCCGGCATTTGGCGGTAGCCGAGCTGATGGATTTTGACGTAGATACTCTGCATCTCTAAGAACAGATTGCGGTGTTCTTCACTTTGTTCAATCAACGTATTAGGGTCTTTGATGCTTCTCAGCAACATTTCATCCTCGAACAGCTTCTTTTGGGTTTCCGCTTTTAGCAGAAGTGAATTGATAAAATTAGGGTCTACATCAAGAGCTTTATTAGCGGCTTTGAGCATAAACGCCCCATCCTGCACCCCAAATTTGCGCTCATAGCCTTTGGCTAAGTCAATCAGCGTAAGAGCTAGGCTTTCTTTTTGGCTAAGTGTATCCATATATACGCCATTACGTATCGCATCCAGATGGATATAACCCGATGCGGTTAACCAGGCATCAATCGGGAAACTGGCACTGGTGAGTTCAGTATTGTACCAGCCGTTTTGCTTGTTGTACAACTTGATATAGATATGATTGGGGGCAAGCGAGAGATAGGCAGTTTCGCCCAATTCTTCTGCTAAGATCTTATACAGATACGGTAGTGAATGACAGTTACCCTTATTTGTTCCAAGTAGCTTTGTGATAAACATATTCGTCCAGTCATCTTGTCCGAATACATCGTTAAAATCGTACGCAAATGGAGAAGTGACCAATGTATCAGAACCAAAAATTAGAGCAACTGAATCGGTCATAGCTTTGAAAATAGCAGCATGAGTTTGAACTTTTTCAAAATCTTGACCGTCATAGTCAATAAGCTTAACAGCATTAATTGACCGAACGACATCTGCTACAATTTTGATAGAATTGTTGAAGTGCTCCTCTGATAGTTGGCTTTCGTAAAATGCATTTTCAACAAGAAATACAGCTTTTTTAAATGATTTTTGATTTCCCCTAATTAGATCAGAGATTTCATAAAAAGCCTTTTCATAATGAGCTTCTTGTGGCGATGTCTGAGCTATAGCTTTAATAGTAACTAAAACAGCAATGACCACTGCGAATAAAGTCCTGACGATTAAGAATGAAGTTTTCAAATCGTTCAAATATCTGAAAGTGCTTCTTTTCTATTGTCTGGCATTTTAACCATGAAACCATAGATGATTAATGAGGCCACTACAGGAAATAAAAAGTCCATGATTGTGTTAAGGTTATCGGTCAAAAGAATAAGTGTTACTGGAATTAAAACCGTAAGTAACAAACTCAATAGTCTTGGATTGAGATTGATTTTTATTCTTGACACAAGACCCAATGCGATATTGTAAACAATACCACTTAGTATTATATATAAAATTGACCCTAAGTAGTAAAATGCGCCTGTTTCAAGAGAAGATAAA
>JBCBST010000077.1:0-15580 GCA_039819115.1 Bacteroidota bacterium | reverse complement strand
GGTATTAATCCTTATCAAACCCTCCGTTTCGATGGTTCCAGCACAATACTGGAACGTAAAGGAGAGCGCACCGTGAGTAACAAAGGGTATTTTGAAACCCTGGAACAACTCACTACAGCTTTTTCGGAACCCGATCTTCCCGAACTCCCAAGGTTAACCGGTGGAGCTGTAGGCTTTTCATCGTATGACACCTTCCGGCTTGTGGAACACTTGCCAAATGTACCGGAGGATGATCTGAACCTCCCCGAGGCCTACTGGTGTTTTTATGATGAAATCTATGCGTTTGATCATGTAAAGCATCAGGTCGTACTCATCAAAACGGTATTTACAGAACCTGAAATGGATTTGGATGCGGCCTATCAGGAAGCGGTACGATGCCTCGACAACATGGAAAATAATGCCAATCGGGGAAGTATATCATCAAAACCCTTTCATATCGATACCGAATCATTGACCTCAAACGTCAGTGAGCCTGAGTTTTGCACGATGGTAGAGACCGGGAAAAACTATATTTACGAAGGGGATATCTTCCAGGTGGTTCTTTCCCAGCGCTTCGAAGCCGAAATGAGTGGAGACCCCTTCATGCTGTACCGGGCCCTGCGCATGGTTAACCCATCCCCGTATTTGTTTTTTCTTGATTTCGATGAGTTCCAACTGGTCGGTTCTTCGCCTGAGGTGCTGGTTTCGGTACAGGAACGACAAACCCGTGTATTACCCATTGCCGGTACCCGACCCCGGGGAAAAACGCACGAAGAGGATCTCGCTCTGGAAGAAGACCTCAAAAATGACCCAAAAGAGGTTGCAGAACATATCATGCTGGTTGACCTGGGAAGAAACGATCTTTCCCGGGTGTGCGATGCAGGTACCGTTAGTCTTCAACGGGACCAGGTAATCGAGCGATATTCCCACGTGATGCATATTGTGAGCGACGTAGTAGGTACCCTTCAACATCAAAAAACATCAGTGGATGCTCTGATGCAGTGTTTTCCTGCGGGTACCGTAAGCGGAGCTCCTAAAATCCGTGCCATGGAGATTATTGATGAACTGGAACCGAGCAAACGCGGGGTGTACGCTGGCGCGGTAGGGTATTTCGACTTCTCCGGAAATATGGATACCTGTATTGCCATTCGCACGATGGTGGTTACCAAAGGAAAAGTGTTTATCCAGGCAGGAGCCGGTATTGTAGCTGACAGCAATCCGAAAAAGGAATTCGAAGAAACGCAAAACAAAGCAGGTGCGCTTGTGCAGGCATTAAGCGTAGCCCTAGATATACAATGACCAAGACAAACACCATATTATCAGGTATCCAGCCTTCGGGCGTACTCCATATTGGTAACTATTTTGGCGCTATGCGTCAGCATATTGCCATGCAGGATCAGGGTGATGCCTTCTACTTTATCGCCAACTATCATTCATTAACTTCGGTAACCGATGGTCGGCAGCTATATCAGAACACGATAAATGTTACCCTCGACTATCTGGCACTGGGCTTAGACCCCAAAAAAGCGACGTTTTTTGCTCAGTCGGATGTACCGCAGGTCACCGAATTGGCTTGGATACTGGGTACCCTTTGTCCGGTAAGCCTGATGGAAAAAGGCGTTTCGTATAAAGACAAGGTTAGTGCAGGTTTAAACCCCAATATCGGGTTATTTACCTATCCCATTCTGCAGGCGGCCGACATTCTGATTTATCATTCCAATATTGTCCCTGTGGGGGAAGACCAAAAACAGAATATCGAAATCACGCGTGATTTGGCCGGAAAGTTCAACAGAGCATACGAAGGCGAATACCTGGTGATACCAGAAGATCATATCCTGAAATCGGTAGCGGTAGTACCTGGAACCGATGGTCGGAAAATGAGCAAAAGCTACGGTAATACCATTTGCATCTTCGATGAGGGAAAAGAACTCAAAACAAAGGTGATGTCCATACAAACCGACTCCACCCCCTTAGAGGATCCCAAAGATCCGGATTCCGATCATGTGTTTGCGCTCATTAAGCTGTTTGCAAGTCCCGAAGTACAAGCTGAAATTGCCGAAAAATATCGTGCCGGAGGGTATGGATACGGTCATGCAAAAAAGGAACTGCTTGCCATGATTACTTCTTACTTTGCTGAAGCGCTGGATCGACGAAAAGCGTTAGAGAACGATCTTGATTATGTTCACGATGTGCTAACGGAAGGAGGAAAACGGGCCCGCACACGCGCGGAAGAGGTGATGCAACCCATCAGAGAAGTAACCGGAATTGTTCGTCATTTTTGATATGGTTTTAGTGATTGATAACTACGATTCGTTTACCTATAACCTGGTGCATATCATTGCAGCCCAGACAGATAACTATCATGTAATACGGAATGATGAACTGACTTTGGAAGAAATACGCGCCCTTAATCCGTCCAGGATTCTTATTTCGCCAGGCCCCGGCCGGCCGGAAAATGCCGGTGTTACAAAGGCTGTAATCCATGAGATGGGAAGTACAACTCCTGTTTTAGGGGTATGCCTGGGGCATCAGGCGATTGGAGAAGTATTTGGAGCATCAGTGGTACACGCCCCCAAATTAATGCATGGTAAGACCTCGCAAATTCATCATGATGGTGCATCTCTATTCGAGCATGTGGAACAGGATTTTACGGCCACCCGGTACCACTCCCTGATCCTTGATCCGGATACCATACCATCGGAACTGGAGGTAACGGCTCGAAGTGAAGATGGTGTGATCCAGGGAATCCGGCATACCAACCATCCCATTGAAGGTATTCAATTCCACCCCGAAAGCATCCTGACTAAAGAAGGCCCAAAACTAATCCTAAACTGGTTGAATCAATGACCTTTAAAGAGCTCCTGCACAAACTCTCATTTTCTGAGGATTTATCATCTGATGAAGCTGAGCTGGCCATGAACCTGATTATGAACGGAGAAGTGGAGTCTGAGCAAATAGCTGGTTTTTTAACCGCCATGCGTCTTAAAGGGGAATCAGTGGATGAACTTACCGCCTTCGTTAAGGTGATGCGAGAAAAGGTGGTTCCTGTGAACGTAGATATTACAAGAGCAGTGGATTTAGTTGGAACGGGAGGGGATCAATCCGGGACGTTTAATATATCCACTATATCTGCTGTTGTAACAGCTTCGGCAGGGGTGCCTGTTATAAAGCATGGCAATCGTAGTGCTTCCAGTAAATGTGGAAGTGCGGATGTTCTTGAAGCTATGGGAGCTAATATTGAGCTGGGACAGGAGCAGGTTGAACAGGTGTTTAACGAAGTGGGCATGGCGTTTATGTTTGCTCCTATGTTCCATCCGGCCATGAAGTATGTGATGCCTGCCCGCCGTGCCTTAGGCTTTCGTACCTTCTTTAATATTCTGGGACCATTGGTGAATCCGGCCGGGGTAAAGCGTTATGTGATTGGGGCATTCAGTAAAGATGTGGCCCATAAAATGGTTCATATACTGGCAAACCTTGAAACGGACTTTGCTTACACGTTTAACGCCCAGGATGGATTAGACGAAGTGAGCTTAACCAGTGCTACCGATATGTTTGAACTTAAAGAGCATATGGTTTCTGAATCCATCACCTTTCATCCGGAATCCATCGGGTTAAACAAAGTGGATATGGATTCACTGGCGGGGGGAGATCCTCAGTTAAATGCTCAAATCTTTACCGATATACTCGATAATACCTCAACCCAAGCACAAAAGAACATGGTAGTACTTAATGCTACTTTTGCTATACAAGCTTCGGGAAAGGTGGAACACTTAAGTGATGCAAAGGCGTTAGCTATGGAAGCTATTGAAACCGGAAAAGCAAAAGCGTTCTTCGAGCGTTTTAAAGCTGCAACACATAAGGTATAGTACCGACTATGAGCACCATTCTCGATCGTATCGTAGAACAGACGAGATCCGATTTGAACAAGCGCAAGCAAGCGTTCAGTCTTTCTGATCTGGAGACTTTGGAAGGTTTTGAAAAGCCCAGACTCGATTTTAAAACAGCTATTACACAACCGGATACTCCCGCGTTTGTTCCACGCATTATTGCAGAAGTGAAGAAGGCATCGCCCTCGAAAGGTATAATCCGGGATGACTTCTCGCCGGTGGATCTTGCCATGCAGTATGAAGAAGGAGGAGCTTCAGCTATTTCTGTACTAACCGATGCTCCTTTCTTTAAAGGTGATTTGAAGTATCTGGAGGCCATCTCAAAAAGGGTAAAGCTACCTTTACTGAGAAAAGATTTTATCGTGGACCCTTTTCAGATTAAAGAAGCAAGAGCATATGGTGCCGATGCCGTTTTGATTATTGTTGCGATTACTCAGGGTGAGCAGCTCAATGAACTTATAGATACGGCTCATGAATTTGGATTATCTGCACTGGTGGAATGTTATGATCAGTCCGATTTTGATCGGTGCACATTTGATCGAATTCAGATTCTGGGTGTAAATAACCGTGATTTGAAAACATTCAAAGTCAATGTGCATCAAGGAATTAACATTCTTAACCAAGCACCTGATGAGGTGGTTCTGGTTTCCGAAAGCGGACTGAATGCTGGCCGGGATCTCGCGCTTATTGCAGAACACTCCATCGACGCCGCATTAATTGGTGAACATTTTATGAGACAGCCGAATCCCGGTGATGCCGTTAAAGTGCTTATTGAACAAACTGAAGAGATACAGGAGGTGCAGGCGCATGGCTGAACATACCAAGGTTAAAGTGTGCGGCATTACAAATCTTGAAGATGCACGATTTGCTTCCAGCATGTTTGTGGACTATCTGGGATTCATTTTCTATGAAAAAAGCCCTCGCTATGTAGACCCTGCAGAAGCCGGGGTTATGATTAACTGGCTGGAAGGTCCGGAATATGTTGGGGTATTTGTAAACCATCCCCTGGATGAGGTGAACCGCATTGCAAAAGAAACCGGCATTGATCTGGTTCAGCTTCATGGAAACGAGTCTCCGGAATTCTGTGAACTCATTGAAAAACCGGTGATAAAGGTTATACATGTAACGCCAAAAACCACTACAGACGAATTGATGGCGCAGATTTCAGCCTATCGGGAAGTGGCTGATTATTACCTGTTCGATACCAAAATCGATGATGCATGGGGAGGGACCGGCCAAACCTTTGATTGGGACAAGCTGAAAACTTCGTTAATTGACAAACCCTTTTTTCTTTCCGGTGGTTTAAACGAAGAGAACGTACAATTGGCCATTGAACGGGTAGCTCCATTTGCTGTGGATGTGTCAAGCAGTCTGGAAGAAAAACCAGGCCTGAAGGATTTTCAGAAAATGGAGACGTTTATGGACCGGATCCGGGAAGTATGGGAGGCACAGACATGACGCTTATTCCAATACACCCTTGTTATGAGTACTTTTACCCGTCTTCCGGATACTACTTGAATCAACAGATCACCCACACATTGTACCAGAACCAACAGTTTTAAACAGGTTATTATGAGCAGTATTAAAACCTTAACCTATACCGCACCAGATCATCGAGGTTACTTTGGCGACTATGGCGGTAAATTTGTACCGGAAATCCTTATTCCGGCCATACGCGATTTAGAAGAGGAGTATAACCGGGCTAAAGACGACCCTGAATTTATCGCTCAGTATCAGCAGTTACTGGAAGAGTACGTTGGAAGACCTACGAAATTGACCTTCGCTGATAAGCTAACCGAGCATTACGGTAAAGCCCGTATTTACCTGAAGCGTGAAGATTTATGCCATACCGGAGCGCATAAGATCAACAACGCGATCGGTCAAATCCTGTTGGCAAAACGAATGGGTAAAACCCGGATTATTGCAGAGACCGGAGCGGGTCAACATGGTGTGGCCACCGCCACGGCCTGTGCAAAGTTTGGCATGCAATGCGTAGTGTATATGGGTGCTGAAGACACGGTTCGTCAAAAATTGAACGTAGACCGGATGAAGCTGCTTGGCGCTGAAGTACGACCTGTCGAAAGTGGGTCTAAAACGCTGAAAGATGCTACAAATGAAGCCATCAGAGACTGGGTGACCAACGTTGAAGATACCTTTTACATCATTGGTTCTGTGGTAGGTCCGCATCCATACCCTATGATGGTGCGTAACTTCCACCGTGTAATCGGAGACGAAACCAAACGACAAATCCTTGAGCGTGAGGGCAGAAACCCCGATTATCTTATCGCATGTGTGGGAGGAGGATCAAACGCGATTGGTTTTTTCTATCCGTTCATTGAAGACGGATCGGTGAAGATTATTGGAGTAGAAGCAGCTGGATATGGTGTTGATTCAGGCCAAACGGCGGCAACACTTACCAAAGGCACACCGGGAATACTGCATGGTTCTTTAAGTTACCTTCTCCAGAGTGAACAAGGGCAGATTGAACTGGCCCACTCTATCAGTGCGGGACTGGATTATCCGGGTATTGGGCCGGAACACTCGCACCTTCACGATATCGGTCGGGTTTCGTACCACGCTGTTACCGACAATCAAGCCATGGATGGGGTTAAATTGCTCTCCAAAACCGAAGGAATCATTCCAGCGCTAGAAACAGCACATGCATTTGCATGGTTAGATGAACTTATGCCTACAACCACCGAAGACGAGATTGTGGTGATTAACTGCTCGGGGCGGGGAGATAAAGATATGGGCACCATTTCGGAGAATGTGTAGATGAATCGGATCGTCAACACATTCAATCAAGCTAAAGAAGGAGAAAAGCTCCTTAGTTTATTTCTTACATCCGGTTTTCCGGATCTTGATTCCACCGTCGACTTAATCCTGGGGTTTGAAAAAGCTGGTGCCGATATGATCGAGCTCGGTATGCCATTTTCCGATCCCCTGGCTGACGGGCCTACCATCCAGTATTCCAGCGATATTGCCATTGAAAATGGTATCACCATGGATCTTATTTTTGACATGGTTCGGCGTGTTCGTCAACATTCTCAGATACCCATCATCCTGATGGGGTACATGAACCCGGTTTTGCATTATGGCGTCCGGCCTTTTTGTGAACAGGCCAAAGCTTGCGGTGCTGACGGGCTGATACTGCCCGACATTCCTATAGAGGAAGGTGGGATCATAGAACAGGAAGCCGCAAAAAACGACTTGCCTATCATCTACCTGGTGGCCCCAAACTCTACAGATGAACGCATGCAACAGGCCGACGAAAAATCGAACGGGTTCGTGTATTGTGTGTCGGTTACCGGGGTTACAGGAGCCCGGGATGGGGAAGAAGTAAGCCAGTCGGTTGCCCGTTTCATAAACCGGGTAAACCAGAATATCACCAGGAATCCGAAGATGATCGGTTTTGGCATTAAATCATATGATGACGCCCAACGAATCGCATCAAATGCCGATGGATTTATTGTCGGAAGTGCGTTAATTGATGTTGTGAAAAATCATTATCCGGCACCTGACTGGAAACAACGCGTATTCGATTTTGTACATGCACTCAAATTTGGAACTCATTCAACTCAACCTCATGAAGTCTAACATTCTGTTTTTAGGGTTTATTTGCTCATTATTAATGCTGTTAACGGCCTGCGAAGGCGATTTTCGTCAACCCGCTAAAGGCGACACCCGGGAAGTATGGGTGGTGATGGATTCCACAAAGTGGGAAAGTGCCACCGCAGAGGCTATACGCAACACCATTGGTGGTTACATTTTTACGGTTCCTTCATTGAGCGGAGAAGCCAACTACGACCTGATCTTTACCGATATCCGATCTCAGGGGCAGCTGGAACGTCTGCGAAGCTATAAGAACGTGATTTTTGCAGCTCCCATCGACGAAGAATCCAATGTAGGTCGCCAGGTTCGGGCTTTTCTGGATGATACTATCGAGAATGATGTTCGTTCAGGTAGCAGTTTTGCCTTCCCGGTTGAAGATCAATGGTACCGTGACCAGTATGTGCTCATTCTGAGCTCTACGTCAGACTCTGCTCTTGCTGATAAGATTACGAATACGTCAGAAGCCATTTTATCTAACATGCTTAATAAGGAGCTCAAGCGGTGGGAATACTTTGTATATGAGAAAAAGGAGCAGATACAGTATTCCGACTCATTATGGGATGACCATGGTTTTAAGGTACGGATACAGCACGATTACATAAAAACATCCGACTCAACCGATTTTATGGCGTACAGCCGCATTCTGCCTGATAATGAACGTCGTATGTGGGTTTGGTGGAAGGATGATGTATCGGATATATCATTTTTGGATAACGAATGGATTAACACCACCCGCGATTCACTATTGCAAATCTATCTGCGCGGTTCCAGGGATTCAACGTATGTGACCACGGAATACCGAAGACCTGTTGAAACGACAAGTTTCCAAAAGGATCGTCTTCTGGGTTATGAAACCCTGGGAACCTGGAGGATGGAGAAGGCGGCCATGGGAGGTCCTTTCGTTAATTTCACCTATTACGATCCCGATTCAGACCGGCTGTTTATGGTGGAATACTGGCAATTTGCACCAGCTGTGCAGAAAAAACTTCGATTTATACGCCAATTTCGGGCTATGGGAAGAACGTTTGAGAGCGACTCTTCCTGGACAGGTGCCCGGTATAGCTCGTTGTAGTACTTGGCTACGCCTAAATCATACCCCTTCGCTGAAAAAATGCTACAGCAGCGCAGGGAGCATAATCGATTCCGGAAGCTTACCGCTCTGGTTCCGCTCGGAGGAGCTCACATAGGGATTGATGGCAAGACCTTGATCAATTTTTGTTCGAATGACTACCTGGGTCTTGCCAGCCACCCGCTGGTTAAGGAGCGTTCGAATGAGTTTACCGAAGCGTATGGGGCAGGGGCTACTGCATCCCGTCTGGTAAGTGGTTCATTTACCATTCACGAGCAGCTTGAACACAAACTTGCATCCGCATTTGAAAGGGAAAGCGTACTGCTGTTAAACTCAGGATTTCAGGGTAATCTGGGCATTTTAAGTTCAGTTGCAGACCGTAATTCTCTCATCCTTATTGATCGTCTATGTCATAACAGTCTGATTCTTGGTTCCAGGTTAAGTCAGGCCACGGTTCAGAGATTTCGCCATAATGATGATGACCATCTCGGGGAATTGTTAGCCAGCACCCGGCATAAAAACTTCAACCGGATCTGGATCGTTACCGAAACCGTGTTTAGCATGGATGGGGATCGTAACCATCTGGACCGGATACTCTCTCTTGCGGAAGATTATGATGCGTATGTGTATAGCGATGATGCTCATGCCATTGGCCTATTGGGTAACGATGGGTTGGGATTAAATCACGGTCATGATGCAATTGATTTGGCTTTGGGTACCTTTGGTAAATCGTTTGGGGCATTCGGAGCATTTGTAGGGTGTTCGTCAGAGCTTAAGGAGTTTTTTATAAATACCTGTCCGGCAGTAATTTACTCTACTGCTTTACCTCCTTCTGTTATAGGTGCTATAGATGCTGCACTGGATCTCATACCTTCATTGAATGAAGAGCGCCAGCGGATTCTGGGGTTCACCCAAGAGTTTAAAGTTGCCATGACAGAATTAGGGTACCAGATGGCACCTTCCGATTCTCAAATCATTCCTGTTTTAATTGGCAGCGATGAGGACGTATTGAGGCTATCCGCGTTCCTGGAAGATCAGGGGATATGGGCATCAGCTATTCGACCCCCAACCGTTCCGGAGGGAACTTCCAGAATCCGCTTAACTTTTACGGCGCACCATACGGCCTCTCATATTGATCAGTTACTCACCGCTTTTAAGACATGGAAAAACCGCTAGAAATTCATGCCTATCATGGATGGGGGTTCGGGCCGGACTTCTGGACACCCTTGCAATCGTGTATTCCGGAGACCATACCCTTTAAAGTTGCTAACCGGGGGTATGTTAACTCACCTTTTATTCCGCGTTTTGAACCTTTAAGATCCGTAAAAGTAGTTTTTGTCCACTCTTTTGGCTTTCACTGGTGTAATACAGCGGTGCTTAGTAAGGCAGATGTGATCGTTCTTTTCAATAGTTTTGTGGAGTTTATACCCCCAGGTAACAAAGCAGCTTCAAAGAAACTCGAGTTAACAATACAGGCTTTTCGGGATCATCCGCTGGAGGTATGGCATCAATTTAGGGAGCATGCTTTTTCCCCAAATCAATCATCATTTACGGCTGGGGAGAGCGCGGATACAGGACTCCTGTTACACGATCTGAAACAACTCAAAAGCACCCGCTATCCTATGATCGATCTGGACTCTTTACCCCTGATGGTGGCTATTGATTCTGGTCAGGATCATATTCTTGATGCTCCCAGAGGGGGAGACCTGCTCTCAGGGTATGTGGGCAAAAAAGAACACCTTGTTTTTGAGAACGATGGGCACGCTTTACCGTTTGTAAAAGCCGAAGAATGTTGGTCGTATCTATGTTCGGTTGTTCCTATTTTTGGATGGCATGAAAACAATAGATCAGCAAGCACATAAGCAGCATATAACCCGATTCGGGGCTTCTGCTCATAACTATCATCAACAAGCAGGCATACAGAGAAATGTTGCGGAAGGTTTGATAGCCTCCCTGCGACCCTGGAAGGATATGATACCTGAAGGACCGATCCTTGAAGTAGGAGCCGGAACAGGTTTTCTCTCCGAGTTATTAATCCAGGAGTTTCCTCAGGCTGAAATTCACCTTACGGATGCTTCCGAAGAAATGATCCGGTATACAGAGCACCGGTTAACTGAGGCGTTTGAAACGCTCCCTAATGTTACCTTCCGCGTACTTGATGCAGACCACCTGGAAGAATCACCTCAGAAGTATGCCCTCATCATTTCAAACTTTGCTGCTCAATGGTTTAATGATGTTTCGTATGGCCTGGAACAGTTGACCAATCAGCTTGCACCAGGTGGGTTATTACTTACTGCTTTCCCGGGAAATAACTCATTTAAATCCTGGTATGAGTATTGCCTTGAACTGGGCTTACCCTTTACCGCAAATACGCTTCCCGATGTGGAAGAAGTTGTTATCAAGCTTTCGATTGGTCCTCAGCAAATTGATTATTACGAAAACGACCTGGTTCAGACCTTTGATTCAAGTTTGGATTTCTTCCGACACCTTAAAGCAATTGGAGCATCAGCATCGAAATCAGGTAAATCTTTATCTGCCAAACAAATGCGGTTGTTAACAAATCATTGGGATACCTCTGAATCTGACGGAATTAAGGTGAACTGGCATGTTGTGTACCTGGCAGCTAAACGGGATGGGTGACGGCTATGATTGAATTTCCAGACGCATTCTTTGTAACCGGTACAGATACCGGAATTGGCAAAACCGTGCTCTCATCAATGTTAATGAGTGCATTAGATGCTACCTATTGGAAGCCCATTCAATCGGGGCTGGAAGAGGAAACCGATACAGCGTTTGTTCAACGTGTTTCCGGGGTTACCGATCAGCATATTATTCCGGAGCGGTATAAGCTGAATACACCCATGAGTCCGCACGCCTCGGCCGATATAGATGGAGTTGAGCTGGCGTTAAACGACTTTAAATTACCTGAGTTCTCGACCCGTCATTTAATTGTTGAAGGAGCGGGTGGTTTAATTGTCCCCATCAACTGGAAAGACACCATATTGGATGTGATCGTACATCTTGGTTTGCCGGTGTTGCTTGTTGCCAGAAGTGAACTTGGAACCTTAAATCATACATTGCTATCCCTAAAGGCACTTCGCGATCGTAAGGTTGACGTACTGGGTGTAGTGTTGAGTGGTGAATCTCATCCTTCGAACCACGAGACCATTGAACATTTCGGTCAGGTTCCTGTTTTTGATCTGGAACCTGTTTCCCATCTGAACCGTGAGCATTTGCTTGCTGCATATCAAACCATGACCCATGTCTAACCATCTCTGGCACCCGTTTACCATTTTGAAAGGGATGCCCGACCCTCTTAAAGTAAAAAAGGGGCAGGGTATCTATCTCACCCTCGAAGATGACCGTGAAATCATGGATTGTATTTCCAGTTGGTGGGTAAATCTTCATGGGCATGCACATCCACGCATCACTGAGGCAATTACAAAGCAGGCTCAGGAACTTGAACATGTTATCTTTGCCGGATTCACCCATGACCCTGCCGAACAATTGGCTGAACGTTTGGTCAATAAACTCCCCACTAACCTGAACCGCGTATTTTATTCCGATAATGGATCCACCGCCATCGAGATAGGAATGAAAATTGCCTACCAATACTGGAAAAATATCGGGCAGGAAAGAAGCACGTTTATTTGTTTTGAGGACGCCTATCACGGAGATACAGTAGGCGCTATGTCGGTAGGAGAGCGTAATACGTTTAATGACGTATTTAACGACTGGTTGCTGGATGTGGAAATCATTCCATTTCCCCATACCTGGCTGGGTGACGAAGAACGGGCACAAAAAGAAGATGCGGTTATTGAACACCTCGAGCGTTTGCTGGACGAACATCCGGCGAAATATGCCGGTATTCTGATGGAGCCCCTTATTCAGGGCGCAGGAGGGATGCGAATGTGCAGCGAAGAGTTTATGCAAAAACTGCACTGGGTCAATCGCCAGTTCGATGTGTTACTCATTTTCGATGAAGTGATGACTGGTTTTGGGCGTACCGGAGATTATTTTGCCTGTACTCGTGCTCAGGTTCAACCCGACATTATTGCGGTTAGCAAAGGGATAACGGGCGGTTTTCTACCATTAAGTGCTACTATTGTGAGTGAGGAAGTTTACCAGGCGTTCAACTCCTCCGACCCCGATAAAACCCTCTGGCATGCACATTCTTATACAGCCAATCCATTAGGATGTGCCGCGGCATTAGCCAGTCTTGATTTGCTGGAAGAGGATGAATCTGCGTTTAAAGATCTTGAACAGCTTCACCTGGAGAATATGAGCTCACTTCAGAGTCATCCCAGGCTGGACCGTTTCAGGGTAAAAGGCACCATAGCTGCTATGGATGTACTCAACAAAGAGGAGAGAGGCTACTTCAACACCATTTCTCAGCGGATAAAAAAGACCAGTATTGATCATGGTTTTCTTTTGCGCCCTTTGGGTAATGTGATCTACTTTATGCCTCCTTACTGTGTAACTTCCGATGAGGTAGCTGCCATGTGGAATGTCATACCCGGTATTCTGGAAGAAGTGCTCGACTAGAACGGAATACGTTATTCCTGTCCGGGTATCACCCAGTCTTCCAGGTTTTGGGATCGTATTAGTGCCAGCTTTTGATTTCCTCTCCCGGCATGAGATTCTCCCTCGGTCCGGCCTGCGTACAGGTAGTAGAAGTATCCGTCAAACGATCTCCAGTCAGCTAAAAAACCCGCGTTCATTCGTTCGTCGGTATTAAACGATTCCAGGGGAGCAAGAATTTCGCCTACTGTATTCCATTTCAGCCAGTCCCATGTATTTGCGGGGTCTCCGTCCATTTTAAATAGCATCTGCCGATGTTTGCGTGCGGTCGCCACCAGATACATTTCATTGTCGACATTCAGCAATTGGGCATTTTCGAACCACCCAAGCCCTGGATTGCCCAGTGTTTTCCATTGCTCTGACGCTAAGCTGGGGGCATACGAAACCTGGGGGGTCTGATTGAGCTTCCAGAACAAAAATACGGTATCCCCGAATGGGTATACGGCTGCGTCAATTGCCCGATGCCCGTTGGTCACATTAGATCCCAGGGGTTTAGGTGCGCTCCAGTTTTCCAGATTATCCGATTCGGCATAAAACAATTGATTGGCCCGTCCTTTTTTATCACCCCAGGAATTAAAAGTGAGTACATAACGATCGTTAAACCGGGTCAGATTGGGGGAACAAAACCCTATCCAGCCTTCTTCTATACCACTCCAGATAAACAAAGGATCTGAAAACGTAATAAAATCACGGGTACGCACACCGGTTACATGGCAACGTTCACGGCCCTCATCAAAAAAGAAGGCAGAGAAAAAGATATAAAATGTCTCTGTAGGCTCGTGCCAGGTCATGGTCGCATCTTTGGTCGACCATCCTTCCTTGCTGTATACCGGATTTGAAAGATTCTTCCAGTCCAGGAGTTGTGTGGCCGCATCTGTTGAAAGACTGAACAGGAAAAGGAATGCGAGCAGGATACGGATATGCATGAGTTTAGCTAGCGGTGCTTGTTATAGGTGAAGGCAGGAACATCTTTAAACAAAGCCTGATAATCAACATCGGGTTTAATGCTTCGGTACGCGTAAAGTAAATTGTTGAGGTGTTGCCTGGTGCGGATACCTGCCACAACCGACTGAACGGCAGGCTGTTGCAATACAAATCCAAGGGCGAGTTCCGGGGCATTTCCGAGATCCTTCATGGCTGACTGAAGGTGGACGATTGCTGATTCAGAATGATCGAGGTAGGAGGTGGGCTGTTTATCAATAAGCAACCCTTTTGCAAGCACACCTCTTGCAAGTACCCCAATCCCGTTTTCTTCAAGCAGGGATAAAAGTTCTTCTTCCGGTCGTCGATCCAGTATGGAGTATTGCATCATCACGGAGCTCATGTTGGAAAAGCCCACCCATTTCCGGATTACGTTGGGTCGAATGGATGAAATACCATATGCCCGAATCTTACCCTGCTTCTTTAGTTGTTCAAAAGTAGTTATCACATCCTCAACAGGATCATCGATGGTACCACCATGAAGCTGAAGCAAATCGATATAATCTGTTTGTAACCTGATCAGGCTATCTTCAATGGCTTTAATAAGATAAGATGGTGTGGGATTCCACGTCCAGCCACTACCATCCGGCTTCCATTGGTTACCTGCTTTTGTTGATATCGTGATATGCTGTCTGAATGAATGCACAGCTTTTCCGAGCAGGATTTCATTTGCCCCTTTATCGTACAAATCTGCGGTATCGAAGTGGGTAATGCCCTCATCATAGGCTGATTGGAGTAGGGGGATACTGGCGGAATCGGTTACATCCAGCGACATACAACCGAACGAAAGCCGGGGTATGGGTTCAGGGGAGGCTGAGGATGGGATGTTCATAGCTTGAACATAAGGAAAGCCGGATCTCAAATAGAAATCGGGTTTATGATATATGCGTTTAGGGGGCGCCTATTCGATGTACGCTCATGCTTAAGATCCTGTCCAGTAGAATAACCGAGAGTCACTCCTGCGAAGGCAGGAGTCTTAATCTGAATAACAGGCCTATGCTAAGGAATTAGATTCCTCTCCGATAGCTGACGGTCAGAAATGGCTGCTAACAAAGAATAAGTACAGATGTCTTGGTATACCCATAACCTTGCAAGATAGTGCTTGTCTCCAGACTCCCAGCATTAAGGTATGCCCAACACAGATACAAGAGGTCATAAAAAAAGCAGAACAAATAAATCTGCTCTGCTTTTAATGTACCAAAGGTGGGACTCGAACCCACACTCCCGGAGGAACGCGATTTTGAGTCGCGCGCGTCTACCAATTCCGCCACTTTGGCTATTCGGCAAACTCAAATATACGGTGAGCCATATTTAAAAGGAATCATGAATCTCAATTCTTATACCCATCCGGGTTTGAGGATTGCCAGTGCCAGGTATCCGCACACATCTCTTCAATTCCTTTTTCGGCTTTCCAGTTTAACTCTTGTTCAGCTTTGGTTGGATCTGCATAGCACATAGCAACATCACCCGG
>JBCBST010000076.1:0-15752 GCA_039819115.1 Bacteroidota bacterium | reverse complement strand
CACTGACCACTGACCACTGACCACTGACCACTGACCACTGACCACTGACCACTGACCACTGACCACTGACCACTGACTCTAAAACCTCCTTGCCAGTACCACCGTCTCTTTAAAATTTCGCTTTCCCCCGGTTGATGAATTGAAAGCCTCAAAAAGGACAATATAGATGCCCACCCGATTACGCGTTCCGTGATCGGTGAGTCCGTCCCAGGTCAGCGTACCTTCAAACCCGGCAGCAAAACCGTCAGCCAGTTCCCGAACCTCACGCCCATAACGGTCAAATATACGTACACGAACCAGATAATCGGGGTCATCCAATCGGTAACTGATAATCAGATTATCTTCAAACCCATCGCCATCGGGAGAAAACGGGTTGGTTGAAAAGGTGATGCCTTCCCCTGAGGGAGGAGTACCCGGTTCCTGGAAGATGGAGTTGGCAGCAGCAGGGGTGCCCCCACTCACATCCGTACTGGAGCCCCAGTTCGAAGACTCATTGCTCTGTCCCAGTGGATCGATGCGTTCCAGGGCGACGCCATCAGAAGAAAGAAGATTTGGGTTATGCCAGTTTTCGTTAAAAAACACTGAATCAATAACAAAACCCGAGCTATCGGCAAGGTAGATTGCGTCATGGTCAGCGCTAAGACTTAAACTGCTGCGATCAATCCGGATAAATCGATATTCGTTTTCAGGATTGAGTTCGAAATAGGCATTCAGACTGCTTTCCATAAACGTTTCGGCGTTCGGATCGGCATAAAACAGTAGATATTCTTCCGGGGCTATAGACCGGAATGTAGTGGTTGTCGGTAGTAATCTTCGAATCTCTCCATCCTCATCAGGGGCGTCATGAAGTACGATACCCTCAAGGGAAAGCGTATGTTTACCGGCGTTGAACACTTCAATGTATTCAGTTTGATCAGGCAGATTGTCATCCGGGTCGGACCGTGGATCGAACAAGATTTCGTTAATCACCAGCTTGCCGGATGTAACAGGTTGGGCAACAGCTGTTTGACTTATTTGTGATTGGTTTCCTTTTACATCATACAGGTTAAAGATGGTAAGGATACGCTCTCCTGTCTCGGGTTCCGATTCGGAAACAGGAATGGTTAATCGAATCATGTTACCCGTCGTATGGCCAAATTCCTGTAACCTGAGTTCCGTACCGTTCAGTTCAAACTGGGTATTTCCCTTAACAGTGACGAACTCTGAAAAAACCAGCTCGATGTCCCATTCAGAGCCTTTAGCAAACAGGATTTCCGGCGCAGTACTATCGGGTTTAAACGTCGAGTTGATAAACCCAGGGGTAGATCCCTCATCTGTTAAACTATTGGTCCAGTTGGAGGAGTCATTCGATGCAGCATATGGGTCGCGTCGTTCAAGAGAAACACCATCACCACCCCACGCTTGGGTATAGGTGAGAGAATCCATACGTATGCCATTGGCATCACGAATCACAATAGCATCGGAGGAGTTATTCAGGGTGGGAAAGTTGGGCAGCATAATCAGTTGGATTTCGGGGAAAACCTGTTTTAAGTCCTCGGTTGGGGCTAGCACGACGTATCCGTCGGGAAGAATACGAAGCCCGTTACCTTCAAATAACTGGCGATGTCCTGAATAGTCGTTCAACGTCCATCCGGTGAGGTCCAGCGTTCGATCTGTGGGGTTTACTAATTCAATGAACTCCGTAAAACCGTCGTCCGGATTCGCCATAAATTCATTAATAAACACTTGTCCGGAATCAGCCTGAAAGGTTTCCGTAAAAGTGAATGTGGTATCTCCTGAACCCCTGTTACCAAAAGTATCCTCAAGTTTTCTGTACGAGAATGTATACGTGCTGGCATCTTCCAGGTTAGCAGACAGTACCACGACCATCGTATCATCTGACACCGGTTCCAGAGAAGCGATGCCTGTAGAAGTGAACATATAATTCGCCGGGTTGCTAAAGCTTGCTGATGTAATCGGTTCGGAAAAAACAGCGAGTAGCTGATGAGGTGGAATAACAGAAAGATGAGCCAACGTTGGCCCAAGGGTATCAGGTGGTACCTCATTTGGTTTCCCGGGAGTACCTCCTTTGGGATTTGGAGAGTCTGCCCAATTGGCCCGGTACGTTGCAGGTATTCGAGGACTAACCCGTTCGAGCGCACGATCACGTCCTCCCCAGCTATCCGGGTCATAAGCCAGTGAATCTGCCGTAGTTCCCATCTCATCAAAAAGACGTACCTCATCAGGAGTAGTACTATTGAAGTTGGGCAACGACAGTTCAAGTACGTACATGGAATCAAAATGAGTGGTTAATGCATCTTTATTTCCGGTGAGTACCAGGAAGCTATCAGGAAACAATACAAGATCAGCCGTTGACAGGATTCGCGGATTGCCATTATCTGCAATCTGCCACCCCTTAAGGTTTAACGTGCTACAGGAAATGTTTTTAAGCTCAACGTAGTCTTCAAGATCGGGAGGTGGATCAAACATAAACTCGTTAATAATAACATCACCGGGTTGAGCGGGATCGAAAACGAAGAATGAAATAGTGGTGTCGTTAAGGACGGTTTCCCCCGAAGCATTACTGATTCCGGAAATGAATAGCTCGTTACGTCCACCCGGGATTAAGGATGTGAAGGTCAGGCGTACGGAGTCTTCGGTTATGGTTGTCACCATTTCAGGAGAATAGGTTCCGGGCGATAGGATAAAACCGGATGTCTGGATGGTAGACACTTCTATTGGTTCGCTGAACCCTACACCCAACTGATCCGGACTGATCTGTGTGACGGCTGTTACATGGAAAGGAGGCAGATCAATCTGAAAATCATAGGTGAACGCGGTACGATTAGAGGATGTATATCGGGCAGAAAGTCCGAAGTATTGAGCTGCGGTATGGGTGGTATCAAACCCTGTGGCTTCACGGACTAAACTGCCAGAGTAGCCCTCACCAATATCTAAGGTCCATATGCCCTTATTTCTGCTAACCTTGATACGATAAGCACCTCCTCTGCTTATGTTCGTTACTCCCGAAAGCACGGTATCTCCTTTAACTCCGTTGGTTACCACCCGCAGACGAAAGGTGTCTTCAGCCAGATTTTCTCCCAGTTGAAGGGCATATCCATCTACTGTATCGCTTAAATCACTCCGATCGCTCATTAGATAAACATCGGTAACATTATTTGCAGAGGGAGAGAAGTCGAGCTCTATAAAAAATTCCCAATATCCTTCTACATCTGAACTGGGGACGGACAAATAAGCTGTTCCTGCTACCTGTGCATTCAGCCGCAGAACCTGGTTTCCATTTATTTCTGAAACCACAAATAGACTGTCGGTGCCCGACCATGAAGGATTAGTTGTAAAGTTTCCATCCGAGAAGGAGTCCCGGAAGTTAACGTGTTGGCTATATGTAGCAACAGAGCACTGGAATAGCCACAGAAACAGAGCTATGTGTTTTTTCATTGTTTATTTGAATACATCCAAAGCTGATGTATGTCGTGTGGGTAGATATGCAGGTACGGTGAGATAAAATAAAGGGGAAAGGGTATTCCACCTTTCTCCCTCTGGAAGGACATTGGGGGATGTTCCCCCAACGTGCAAGATTTTGGTTAGCAGAAGTAAGACCCATCCCAAAACAAGTCCTTACAAAAAATTTTATATTTTTAGGCGAATCCTCTAAAATAGTTCCCATGCGTACTCTTCCTTTCGAAATTGACAACCTGAACGGCGGCTTTATGAAAGCAGAGGGTATACTCCGGGTGGAAAACGGGCAGATGGTGTTCGAGTTCCAGAAAAAAGACGACGTTTTTGAGGTCTATAAATCAGATTTGGAAACCGCCCGCATTGATCTGACGAAGATTGAGATCGTTGAATACAAAAAAACGTTGTTCGGTGCCCGGTTAAAGCTCTTTGCTGCATCGGCATCCACCTTCCAGCATTTGCCCGGGAATGACCTTACCGAACGGGTGCTGAAGATTAAGAAAAAACACCGGGAAGTGGCGGCTAGCCTCGCCAGTAAAGTGAATATCTTCTTGTCGGAACATAAACTGAAACAACTCGATGACGAGTCCTAAGTTCTTATTAGCCATGCGTATTTATGTATATATCCTGATTGCCGGGATCGTTAGTATATCCTGTGCTTCAAAAGAAGGAGAAAAACGACAGATTACAGTCAATGCAGACGCCGTTATAGATACGGCCCAAATGATACAGGATCTCAGAATTCTCTCTGCGGATGATATGGGAGGTCGCCGTACCGGAACCGTAGGTAGTGCAAAGGCGCAGGCCTATCTGATCGGACGGTTAGAGAATCTGGAAGTGCCAGGGTATAAAGGAAGCCATTCTCATCAATTCACGTTTATCAATCGTGAAGAACAGGAAATGTGGGGTACGAACATTATTGGGTATGTTCAGGGCCGTACGGATTCGATGATCGTGATCACAGCCCATTTTGATCACCTGGGAAATCGGGAGGGTGAGATTTATAATGGTGCAGATGATGATGCCTCCGGAACAGCGGCCGTTCTGGCTTTTGCCGATTTCTTTAATCAGAACCAGCCGTATCATTCGATGGTTTTTGCGCTTTTTGATGCCGAAGAAATGGGACTTCGCGGAGCCCGTGCCTTTGTGGAAGACGAGGACATGCTCGCTAAAGTAAAAATGAACATTAACCTGGATATGGTGGGCAATAGCCTGGTCAATGAACTGTATGCGGCAGGAACGTATCATCATCCCCAATTCAAACCCATATTAGAGGGTATAGAAAAGGAGGGTGAACTGAACCTGTTGTTTGGACATGATACTCCTGAAGAAGGGTATAACGACTGGACCACGGCTTCAGATCATGGTCCCTTTCATCAAAAAGGGGTGCCGTTTATCTATTTCGGGGTAGAAGATCACGAGCACTATCACAAACCTAGTGACGATTTCGAAACTATTCCGCTTCCGTTTTATAAGGCATCTGCTCAAACGATTTTGAATGCCATCCTGGCATTCGATGCCCAGCTTTAAGAGGCCGGCAGTACTTCTAACTCCCAGCTCAGTTCAGACGTTTTTTCCAGTGCTTTTGATACGGAGCAGTATTTATTGATGGAAAGCTCTACGGCTTTCTTTGCTTTTTCAATGTCTACCGATCCGGTAAACGTGTAATGCATGTGGATGGTTTTAAACTCCGAAAAGGTGCCTACCGATTGTTTATCCCCATCTACCCGAACGGTAAGACCTTCTACCGATTGTTTCTTTTTTTCCAGGATGGAGAGGATATCGATAGCGCTACACCCGCCAATACCAGCCAGTAATAGCTGCATGGGGCTCATCCCGCCTTCGAATCCGCCAATGCTGGTGTTTCCATCAATCCGGATTTTTCCTTCGGTCTCGTTTTCAGCTTCAAAATGAAAGTCCGTTTCTTTCCAGTTTACATGTACTATCATGGATATTCGTTTTTTATTTCAGGTAAACGTACGATGTTTATATAACTAAAGCTGATACAGGATAAGAGATAAAAGGAAGGGTAAACTCAGGCTCCGTTATCCTTCTCTTTTTTTCGCATGTGAATGCATTCACATTTTCGACCATACTTCAGACAAAGAGGATGATCAGTAGCTTTCGAGAAGCGGGCTTTGCAGGCATTTCTACCGTGATGGATGAGCAAGTGTGATAAATCTGTCCAGCTGTCCTGAGGGAAAAGGGCCATCAAATCCCGTTCAATTTTATCGGTATTTGATGGTTCCCGGGTTAATCCGAACCGATTAGAAATTCGCTTTACGTGGGTATCTACCACAACCCCTACATTGATCCCAAACGCATTTCCAAGAACTACGTTTGCCGTTTTTCTGGCAGCGCCTCTCAGGGTGAGTAACTCTTCCATGGTTTGGGGTACCTCCCCATTAAACTGTTCCGTCAGCATCCGCGATGTTTCCTTCAGCGACTTAGCCTTGTTCTTGTAGAACCCGGTTGATTTTACCAACATCTCCAGTTCTTCCAGAGGGGCTTCCGCCATCAGTTCGGGGGTAGGATACGCTTCAAACAGAGCCGGAGTGGTCAGGTTTACCCGAACATCGGTACACTGGGCACTCAGAATAGTAGCTATCAATAACTCAAAAGCATTCCGGTGGTCCAGCTCGCAATGTGGATTAGGATAGTGCTGATACAGCTCCTTAAGAAGCTCCCGGGCCCGTTCTTTTTGCTGTTTCGTTTTACGCGGAAGCTTCATCAATCAGTTAACAGCAAGGAGTTCGATATCGAATCGAAGGATTGAGTTTGCCGGGATATTATCTCTTGCTTGTGTACCATACGCTAACGTAGAGGGAATGAAGAGGGTCACATTGCCACCTGCGTTAATGAGCGGTATTCCAATTTGCCATCCGGGAATAAGGGTGGACAGTGCAAAGCTGGCTGGTTCTTCGGGGTCCTCAAAAACAGTACCCTCCAGCATCAGGGAACCGGTATAGTCTACAATCACCCGATCGCATAGTGTAGGTCGATCGCCACTTCCACCTTCGTTAATGATATAACGAACTCCGGATGGATGAATCTGGGCTTCCAGTTCATTCTCGTTCAAAAATTCGTCTATTGCGGAAATATCTGCGTTATGCTGCTCGGTTACCACGGAAAAGGTAGGGTTTAACCCACATTCACTTTCCAGGCAGGATGTAGTGCTGCCAGCAAGCAAAAGCAGCGCAAGGATGAGGAACTTATTCATCTGAAATCTTAAAAAAGGTTATAAGTAATCGTAACGTTAAATTAAACGTCATTCAGGGCTTCATTCAAGGCCTGTAAACTCTTTTTTGCATCTCCAAAAAACATCTGGTTTTTATCCGCATAAAAGAGGGGGTTATCAATACCGGCATACCCGAAGCTCAGGCTTCGTTTGAATACCACGGTACGCTTAGCTTCGTCTACATCCAGTATCGGCATTCCATAAATAGGAGACCCCGGATCGGTTTTGGAAAGTGGGTTAACCACATCATTTGCACCGATAATGAGCACAACATCGGTAGTGGCAAACTCAGGGTTAATCTCATCCATATCATACAAGACATCGTAAGGAACATCAGCCTCGGCCAGTAACACATTCATATGACCAGGCATCCGACCAGCCACCGGATGTATCCCGTATTTAACCTGCACGCCCCGTTCCTCCAGTTTCGTAGCTACCTCTTTGATAATATGTTGAGCCTGGGCAACGGCCAATCCATAGCCGGGTACAATCACAACTTTAGAAGCGTATGCAATTTGGATGGCCAGGTCGTCGGCAGAGGTCTCCCGAACAGTTTTATCACCATCATCACTTGCAGATCCCCCGGAATTGGTGGCGAAGCTACCAAAAATTACGTTGGTGAGTGACCGGTTCATAGCTTTACACATAATCTGGGTAAGAATTAAACCGGCGGCACCTACTAATGCACCCGAAACGATGAGTAAATTATTGCCAAGAACGAACCCTGCCATAGAAGCGGCCAATCCCGAATAGGAATTGAGGAGCGAAATCACAACGGGCATGTCCGCCCCGCCAATCGGGATAACCGACGTAATACCGACGATAAGCGATACCCCGATGATAACGTAAAATATAGTGGAGTTCGTCGGGTCGACGGTAAAAACACCCGTCAAGACAATGGCTCCAAGCATGGCGGCGATGTTAATGACATTTAAACCAGGGAACGTGATCGATTTACCGGAAACGAAGCCTTTAAGCTTTCCGAAAGCGATAAAACTACCGGTCAGGGTCAGTGAACCGATAAATACGCTTAATCCGGTAGTTACGAGGCCAGTGGTCTCCATAGCCGTGGGATCAGCCAACCTGGAAAACTCACCCCACGCGACCAGAGCTGAAGCGCCCCCGCCAAATCCGTTAAATACAGCCACTAATTCGGGCATTGCCGTCATAGCTACTTTCTTGGCAAGTATACCACCGATCAGCGCTCCTATGATTACACCAACAACAATTAACTCAAACGATATAATGTTTTGATCGAACAGGGTGATGACAACCCCGATCAACATACCAATGGAGGCCAGTTGATTCCCTTTTCGGGCAGTAGCCGGTGAGCCAAGTAACTTAATTCCGCGGATGAAAAAGGCCGTAGCCACGAGATAAACAAGTTGAATCGTGCTGGGCAGATAAGCTAAAAGTGATTCTGGAAGGAAAGCTGCCATTATTTATCCTCCTCTTTTTTCTTGAACATTTCGAGCATACGGTCTGTGACCATAAAACCACCTACTACATTAATTGTGGCAAAGATGATGGCGAGGAAGCCAATAATCTGGCTCATCCCGTAACCTCCGCTTCCGGCTACAATTAAAGCACCAACCAGTGTTATTCCGGAGATCGCATTTGCACCACTCATCAATGGGGTATGAAGGGTGGGAGGAACTTTTGATATCAACTCAAAACCTACAAAACAGGCGAGTACGAAGATGAATAAGGAAAAAATGAGAACGGACATACAATTATGACTTTAGCATTGGGCTTATGATTTCGCCTTGATGGGTGAGGGTGGTATTCAAAATGATTTCATCCTCGAAATTGAAGGCTGGCTTACCTTCCACAACAAGCAGGTTTAACAAGGCCAGCATGTTTTTAGCGTATAATAAACTGGCATGATTAGCCAACTGGCTGGGCAGGTTTACAGGTCCTACAATGTTAACTTCATGTTCGAGCACGGTTTCTCCTACCTGCGTATAGGCGCAGTTACCGCCGGTTTCAGCAGCCATATCCACAATTACAGAACCGGGTTTCATGTCGGCCACCATTTCTTTGGTAATCAGCAAGGGGGCTGGCTTTCCGGGTATCAGCGCAGTTGTAATGATGATATCCGATTTTTTTGCATGTTCATGAATGACCTCTCTCTGGCGTTGTTGAGCATCTTTAGAGAGTTCTTTCGCATATCCGCCTTTGGTTTCGGTGTCTTCGTCTAAAGGCACGTCAATAAATTTTGCTCCCAGGCTTTCTACTTGCTCTTTCACCGCCGGGCGAACATCAAATGCTTCAACGACGGCTCCTAACCGTTTGCATGTTGCTATTGCCTGTAATCCAGCCACTCCTGCTCCCAGAATCATGGCTTTAGCCGGCGGTATAGTTCCGGCAGCCGTCATCATCATCGGGAGGTATCGATCCAGTGTTTCTGCAGCAATAAGTGCAGATTTATACCCTGCAATATTTCCCATCGAAGATAAGGCATCCATATTCTGGGCTCTTGAAATACGGGGGATGGCTTCCATAGCCAGTACCGTTATTCCTTTTTCTTTGAAAACGTCAACCAATGCCGGATTCTGAAGAGCCCAAACAAAACAAATAAGTATGGTTCCTTCCCGGATTTGATCCAACGTATCACGATCGGGTGTTTGAACAGCCAGTATCAGATCGGCTTTACTGAGCAGGTTGTTTTTATCTGTAACCTGGGCTTGTACCGCTTCATATGTTGCATCAGGGAAACTGCTGGCAAGTCCGGCGGTTTGCTCAACGAGCACCTGATGCTCTTTCTTAATAAACTGTGCTGCTACATCCGGGGTACAGGCCACCCGCTTTTCGTGCGGGGCGGTTTCTTTTAATACACCAATAACCACAAATTTCTCCGTTTTAAAATTCGGCTGAAGTTACTCAAAACCCGGATTCGGAAGAAATGAGTTATATATGAATTAGTCTTCACAATACTTCTTTACATGGATGGATTCGGGTGAGTACCACACCTGAATCCACCACAGATGGTTACGACTCTATTATTACCCGGTAATTGGTACTGCTCTATATCGGCGATAGATTCTTTCAACTCCCATTCCTGTTCATTTTTGTTACCTTTAGTCCTGAAAAAATTAAGGAGTAAAAATGGAAGATATTGCTGGTAAAGAATTCAGAGTTGTGATCGTTGGAACGGGTCCTGCCGGATTAACGGCTGCTCTGTATGCAGCAAGAGCCGATTTAGCTCCCCTTGTGTTTGAGGGGCCAGAACCAGGCGGACAATTAATGACCACGACGGATGTGGAGAATTTTCCGGGTTATCCCGATGGAGTTATGGGACCAAAAATGATGGACGACTTCAGGGAACAGGCAAAAAAATTCGGAGCAGATTGCCGCTACGGTTTTGTTACAGACATTGATTTTGAGCAGCGCCCATACAAAGTAACCGTTGATGAAAAAACGGAGGTTTTTGCTCAGACTATTATCATATCAACAGGCGCTTCTGCAAAATGGCTGGGCATAGATAGTGAGCAACGCCTGAGAGGTAAGGGTGTTTCTGCATGTGCAACCTGCGACGGTGCGTTCTTCCGAAACCAGCATGTGGTTATTGTGGGTGGAGGAGATACAGCGATGGAAGAAGCTACTTTTCTTACAAAGTTTGCAAGTAAAGTAACCGTTGTACATCGTCGTGATGAACTTCGTGCTTCAAAAGCGATGCAAAAACGAGCTTTCGATAATGAAAAGATCGAATTTATGTGGAACAGTGGTATCGACGAAGTGTTAGGCGACCAGGTAGTGGAAGGTGTTCGCATCCGAAATATTAAAACGGATGAAACAACAACGCTGGAAGATGTAACAGGAGTCTTTGTTGCGATAGGACACAAACCGAACACCGATCTTTTCAAAGAGGTACTCACTATGGATGACGTGGGCTACATTCAAACCAAAGGACAAAGTACAAAAACGGATTTACCGGGTATTTTTGCCTGCGGAGACGCTATGGATTCCTTTTACAGGCAAGCCGTTACAGCTGCAGGTACCGGATGTAAAGCTGCGCTCGACGCTGAGCACTATTTGAGTAACGAATGGGCGGAGGAACAAGCCCAGGTAGCCGTATAGATCACATAAAAAAAGGCGGGTTTCCCGCCTTTTTGCTATTCGTCTTTCTTCTTTTTCTTTTTGCCCACTGTTTTTTCTTCGGGCTCGTCTTCTTCTGCCTCTTCCTTTTGCTCCTTTTCAGGCTGAGCTGCCTCATCTTCATCTTCAGTAATCTCAATGATCTCGGCATCTACAGAATATTCATCCTCTTCACCTTCCTCTTTTTCGACCAGAATCTGGTAGTCATTTAAAAACATGGCAAACATGCCAATCGCAGAAATAACAGGCGCCATTGCCCCAACCAGTGCCGCACCACTTACCCCGACAGCAAGATGGGTCTGAAATACAACTTCGCCTTCTTTGTTTTTGATGATAAGCCGGCGTGCGCTTCCCTCTTTAATTAATTCTTTGATACGGGCTATTACCTCGTTTACGCCACCCTGCACTTCTTCATACAGGTTCTTTGCTTTTTCTTTGGCCTTATTTGAATCCATAATATGTGCGATTTATGAAATTATTGTAAGGAGTAGTCTCCGCACGAGTCTTACTACGCATATAATAAAAAAAAGATACGAACCAAAAATGTTGTCCCGTATATACTGCGCCTCCACTGTCGGAGTGGATGCCACGATCATAGATGTAGAGACTCATCACACCCACGGAGTTCCAAAATTCTTCCTTGTAGGCCTCCCGGACCGGGCAGTAAGCGAATCGAGAGACCGGGTTGAAGCTGCTATCCGGAATACAGGTTCCTATTACCCGCTGGGCAGAATCACGGTAAACCTTGCCCCTGCCGACCTTCCGAAAGAAGGGAATGCCTTTGATTTACCCATAGCTATCGGGTTGTTAAAAATGAGTGGTCAACTTCATACTGAAAAACTAGACGATACCGTATTAGTGGGCGAACTGGCTCTTGATGGGCAAATCAGACCGGTCAAAGGCGTGCTACCGGTTGTGGTAGAAGCTCAGAAAAGAGGATTTGAACATATTGTTGTTCCTAAGGCAAACGGACCAGAAGCTGCGGTGGTGGATGGAATTCAGGTGTTTGCATTTGAGCATTTAAATGAGGTGAAAGACTGGCTGGAAGACCGGAAAGGATATGAAGCTTTGTCTACGGATGTGGTTGATGTGTTTTCCCGGAAAAACACCACTAATATGCTGGACTTCAGCGATGTACGAGGACAAGAAAATGTAAAGCGAGGTCTTGAAATAGCGGCAGCAGGAGGACATAATGTCGTTATGGTTGGCCCACCGGGTTCGGGGAAAACAATGATGGCGCGTCGTATTCCTACCATCTTGCCACCGCTCGAATTAGAAGAAGCGCTTGAAACCACGAAAATCCATTCCGTGTCGGGGATTCTGGAAGCCGGAAAAGCGTTGGTTACTCAGCGTCCATTCAGGGCTCCTCATCATACCGTTTCGGATGTTGCATTGGTAGGTGGAGGAGGGATACCTATGCCCGGCGAAATTTCGATGGCTCATAATGGAGTACTATTCCTGGACGAACTTCCCGAGTTTAAGCGTAGTGCACTGGAAGTGATGCGCCAACCTCTTGAAGATGGATTTGTAGCCATTTCACGGGCCAGAATGAGCGTATGCTATCCCAGTAGGGTTATGCTGGTTGCTTCCATGAATCCTTCGCCTTCCGGAGATTGGTACGACCCCCAGGAGATGAACGGTACTTCATCCATGCAAATGCAGCGATACCTAAGCAAAATAAGTGGCCCGTTGCTGGATCGTATTGATTTACATGTAGAAGTAAATAAGGTGAGTTATGAAGAGCTTTCCGGAAAGGCAAAGGGAGAGTCGTCTATGAGTATCCGAGAACGGGTGATAGCCGCACGTGAAGTTCAGATCCAACGCTTTTTCGGTCTGAAAGGGGTGTATTGTAATGCACAGATGAACACACGGATGGTTCGCAAAGTATGTCCATTGGATACGGAGAGTTCGGCTATTTTGAAAGAAGCCATCACTACGCTGGGCCTCTCTGCACGAGCGTATGATCGCATTCTGAAAGTAGGCAGGACCATAGCTGATTTGGATAAGTGCGAGTATATTCAGTCCGCCCATATAGCCGAAGCCATACAATACCGAAGTTTAGACAGGGAAGGATGGATGGGGTAAGCTGAAGCGTAAATCTGGTAAAAACTCAGGAAATGAAACGTAACATAGCATTAAAGTCAGAGAGGGCACATACGCTTAATGGCCCGACGATAGGTATACCCAGGCGTTATTCAGCAAGCATTAAATCTTTCATATCGCCTAGCTCGACTTTTCCCTCATAATATGCTTTGCCGACAACGACAGAGTGTACCTCAGCAGAAGCAAGTCGTTTCAGATCATCTATTGAAGATACTCCTCCGGATGCCGTTATCTTGAGTGCAGGGAATTCTGTCATCAACCATGCATAGAGTTCAAAGTTAGGACCAGTAAGCGTGCCATCCTTCGATATATCGGTGCATAACACACGGGTTAACCCGGCTTCCTGCATTCGTAGCAAAAAGGAGTTGACCGATTCTGATGCGGTCTCAAGCCAACCGGAATATGCGATCTTCCCCTCTTTTAAATCCGTACCCAAAACCATATGTTCAGGAAATTCAGAGAGTGATTGTAGCCAGTCCGCTTCGTTTTTTATCGCCATAGAACTGCATATGATGTAGTCTACCCCTTCCTTAACCAGGTACCGAACATCCGACAATGTGCGGACACCTCCTCCTGTTTGAACGGTAACTCCAAGTTCTTCTTTGATTTGCTTGATATGCGGAAGGTTAACAAAACGACCCTCTTTAGCCCCGTTTAAATCAACGATGTGCAGGTGGTTGAAGCCTGCTTTTCTAAATTCATGGGCCTGGGCAAGTGGAGATTCACTGTATACCGTTACTTCTCGGTAGGAGCCTTTATGAAGGCGTACGACTTTGCCATCAAGCAAGTCGATAGCTGGGATAATGTTCATTCGCAGGGTGCTGCTGTACGTTCTATTTTTTGTTTAGCGTGTACTAAATCAAGGAAATTCTGGAGGATAAGACTTCCAACCTGTCCTGACTTTTCGGGGTGGAATTGTACACCCATAAAGTTGTCTTTAGCAACAGCAGCAGCAAATTTATTTACGTAATCCCCTTCACCAATTGTAAAATCATTAATGGGTGCATAATAGCTATGCACGAAGTAGAGGTATTGTTTCTCGGAAATACACTTCAGCAAAGGATGACCATCATTTTTAGTGATCACATTCCAGCCCATGTGTGGCACTTTGCCCTTCGTTTCGTCAAACTTTTCGAGCTTGCCGGGGATAATACCCAGTCCGGTGGTATCACCTTCGGTAGAAGATTCATACAAGAGTTGCATACCCACACAAATACCGAGAACAGGTTTGGTAGTTTGTTTTAACCATTTGTCCACTCCTTTTTCCCGGAGTGATTTCATAGCGGTGCCGGCATGCCCAACGCCGGGGAAAATCACGGCCTTAGAACTCTCAAGCTCGTTCGGTTTCTCAGCTATAAAATAATATGCACCAAGCCGGTCTAGTGCGTTGGTAACCGACGCAATATTTCCTGCCTTGTATTTGATGACCGCAATCATGGGATAATACTATATAGTGCCTTTAGAACTGGGTATTGAATGCTTAATTCTGGAATTAATCTCTACGCTTTTTTTAAGAACTCTTGCCAAGCCCTTAAAACACGCCTCTATCTTATGATGATCGTTTTTTCCAATGCAGGTAACATGAAGTGTTGCTTTCAAGTTCATTGCCAGACTGTAAAAAAAATGTTCCAGCATCTCAGTTGGAAAATCTCCGACATATTCTCGTGTCATCTCGCATTCGAATACCAGGTAGGGTCGTCCGGAAAAATCGATAGCCACAGTGGCCTGACTTTCATCCATCGGCAGTACGAAAGCATACCGTTCCAGACCTTTTTTATCTCCCAATGCGCTATTCAGGGTTGTGCCCAAAGCGATGGCCACATCTTCTATGGTATGATGTTCATCTACTTCCAGATCGCCTTTGCAGGAAAGATCAAGGTCGATCAACCCATGCCGGGAAATCTGTTCCAGCATGTGATCAAAAAAGTGTAGTCCTGTATCAATATTAGATACGCCCGTTCCGTCCAGATTTACAGAAACGGAGATATCCGTTTCATTGGTATTGCGTGCTAATTGAGCGGTACGGGGAACACGAAATATGAATTCGTTCGATGCCTGCACCCAGTTCTCAAAACGGTGTGTCTGTCCAGTATCATTTTTTACATGAATCTGACCTTCCGCATTAAGGTAAACACAAGCATCCGCCTGTTTTTCTTTTACGGTATCAAGCTTAATGCCGGCATTATGAAGGAGTTGTTTAACATCAGCTGCAACATCCTCTTCCAATGAAACGGTGCACCCATTAACATCAGCAACAATAAAAAAGCGCAGCAGTCCGGCTGGTAAGATGTCGGATGAGAAAGAAATAGTGTTCGAAAACCAGAGATTCATGATCCTAAAGCGATTGAAAGAGCATTGAAAAACTGATCATTTTCAGCTTCAGTTCCGATTGTTAGTCTTAATGTATCTTCACAGAGGGGTTCATTACCCCTGTAACGAACGATTACATGGTGCCTGGCAAGCTCCTGGTAAATAGTCTTTGCGTTCTTAACCCGGAAGAGAATAAAGTTAGCATCCGATGGATAAATGAATTCCAATTCCGGAAACGTTTTCAACTGGTTGATAACCCGATCACGCTCTTTAAGTAATACAGTCTTATTGGTATCCACGGTGTCAAGATGATTAAAGGCATTTAATGCAGCTTGTGAGGTTAGAGCATTCACATTGTACGGCGCTTTTACCTTCATCATCAGTTGGATGATATCAGGCTGTGCTATTGCCAAACCCAGTCGTATTCCGGCTAAACCAAATGCTTTGGACAGAGTTTGAAGAACAACCAGATTTGGATGTTGCTTTACTTCAGTGGCCAGACTCTTTTGATTACTAAAATCAATGTAGGCTTCATCTACAACCACAA
>JBCBST010000075.1:0-16054 GCA_039819115.1 Bacteroidota bacterium | reverse complement strand
ATATAAGCCTCGAAAAATCTCATAGAGAACAAACGATAGTCATCGAATATTTTTAACACAAAACAGGAGAGATAGCAACCATGTAAGCCGGACGCTGAACCAGGAAGGGTATACTTCTTGATGATACCATCAACGTCCGTTTTTAAGGATGTTTGTCACTCGCCTAGGCTTTTATTCGTTTGGCAGTTCTATGTCTTCCTCCCATATGTATTTACCAAACCATTGCCAGTTGTGCCACATCGCAGCCAATCGCTCTTTTGGTTTGTTGATGCCATGCCCAAATCCTTTATAAACAATCAGCCTTGTTTCAACACCCATATCCTGCAATCCCTGGAACAGTTCATATGCATTAGCTATTGGAACTCTTCGGTCAAATTCCCCATGCTGTATAAGGGTAGGGGTGGACGCATTTTGTATGGATGTCATAGGCGAAGTCTTCTCATACACTTCTTTATCTGACCAGGGTGTTGCTTTCAGATATTGCCTCGTGAACGGATGAATATCCGTATTTACATAATACGTCATCCAGTTTGAAATCCCGGCTCCAACAGAAACAGCTTTAAACTTATCTGAGTTTGTCGTTAAAAAGGCTGAAATGTATCCACCCTGACTCCATCCCATGGAAGCTACTTTCTCGCCGTCAATAATCCCCTCACTTTCCAGATATTCCACTCCAGAAAGTACATCCCAGGCATCTCCGACACCTAAGTTTTTTACGTTTAATGATCTGAACTCTTCGCCGTAGCCAGCTGATCCTCTGTAGTTCGGCCTCAGCACTAAAGCGCCTTTGTTCAACCATTGAATGATAGGGTAAACATAAGAACGCGCTGCACTTGGTGTGGATATTCCTGTTGGCCCGCCATGAATAATGACCATGAGAGGATACTTTTTGTTTGGATCATAGTCCTGGGGTTTATCCAGAACACCTTCTATGATGGTACCATCTTTACTCTTCCATGAAATGACTTCGCTGTTTGCCACTGACCAGTTCTGAATTTGCTTTGTTGATTCTGTTATTCGCTTAACCTTCTTTATCGGGTAAGAAGCATGGTATATCTCCGTTAAATCGTCATCATTTATACCAGAGTATGCGATCGTTTTTCCGTTTTCAGAGAAGGAATAGTTCCAGATTCTTTCGGGAGTATTGGCCAGTACAGTTGCTGTACCGTCATTGGGATCTATTTTAATCATCTTGCGGGTTGTCTTCTGCCAGGCTATACCAAATATCCCATGTCGGTTCCATTCTAATCTGCTTAGGTCTTCGTCAAAATTTTTAGCCAACTGTACATTCTCAGACCCATCGGTATTGATTCTGAACAGTTTGGAGTTCAGATAATAATTGGACGTACTATCGCTAAGGCTTGTTTGGTAAAGAATAGATTTCCCATCAGGCGACCAGCTTACCAACCCATCATAGCTGGGGTTGTTTACCAGCAGTTCATACGTATTGGATGAGAGATCATAGATCGAGATATCTGCTTTAAAAAAGGTATTTATCAGGGGGTCAGGTTGGTGCACAAACGCAATTCGCGTACCATCGGGCGACCATAGGAAGCTGTTTATGGAAAACGTTGGGTCCTCAATTAACAGCTTAGCCTCTAATTGTTCTGTATACGCAGAATCCTCCATTTGATCCGGCAGTGGCATTTGATGGAGCATGGAAGGGGTAAAATCAATAACCCAGATTTGTCGTAAGTTATACTCAGCATCTTCAACGGTAAACCCTCCATAGATATCCTCTCTTTTTTTCCGTTCTTCCGATTTATCCTCAGACTGAAGAAAAGCAATACGTGTCCCATCAGGCGACCACTCAAAACCCGAGATATTTTGTCCGGTATGCGTTAGCTGAACGGCTTCTCCACCTGCGGCACGAATGACCTGTATTTGGGTTTTTCCTGCTCTGTTTGACAAAAAAGCGATCCATTTACCATCTGGTGACCATTTTGGAGCATAACTGCTACTTTCAGGATTATTCGTTAACTGAAAAGGGGTTTCGCCATTTTTTGATATCCACAATTCCCCGTCGTATCTGTTCTTTTTCCAGTCTATAGATTCCGATTCAAACACCACATGTTTTCCATCCGGTGATATAACCGCATTTGACACGGTCTTTAAAGAAATGGCCTCCTCAAAGGAAGGGTTTTTCAATGTCTGCCCATTTGCGTTGTATGCAAAAGGGATGAATAACATATATAGAAATAAACGTTTCATATTGTTCAGTTTTCTGGAGATGTGGATAGTACCTTTAACTTCGTGATACAATCATTCAACATGTGATAAATAGAAACGAATGCTCACGAAGAAACGGTGTCATTGTTAAAGTAGAATTTTTTGTTGTATCACACTCATATGTACTTAACATTCACACGTAGTTACCATCAGTTTTTGTACGAGTAGTTGTGTGATAGTTGCCAGCCCATTTAGTCCCAGGTAAGCAGGTGGTATCTAACGGGTATTAGGATATGTAGTTTCATGCCAAGTGTTTAGAATCAGATGTTTAGCGCTCATTCAGAACCCGCCGTGTATGCCACGTTAACCCCTATAAAGCCCACCAATCCCTTTTTGGGTTCCGTTACGATTTATTCAATCATTAATCGGATGTTGAAGCTTCCATGAAAAACCTCAACATAATCCTGAGTGTCGCGGATTAGCAAAGGATTAACGATTCAGGTAGTCGGTGAGCCATCGCTCTATGGTGTTGATATATCCATCGCAGGTTTCGCCCAGTCCTTTTTCTCTTAATACTGCCATCGTTTCATCGAATCCACCGGTCTCACATGAACGGATCATGTGATTACAATCACTAAACGTTTCAATAGTCAGTGGGGCATTTTTGCCCAAGGTTTGTTTATATAAGACCGCCGTTTCTTCCCAGTTAATCTGGGAGTCTTTTTCACCAAAAATGGCGAGTACAGGGATATCGATTCGGGACAGAGTTTCTTCGAACCCTTCGATAAAAATCTGAAGGCCTGTTTCTTCATCGATGGGTATCTCATTTTCTATGAGATAGTTCTGGAATTTAAGAAAGCGCTCTTCGTTGTATTCTCCGCGCAGCTTTTTGATGAAATCATCAGTCGCAAGGGTGGGGGTGGCGGCTTCGTATTCTGCATAGGTACCTCCTGAGTGTTGAATCTTAAAGCCGGCAAGCCATTCATTACCCAGTGCTTCAATTTCTGCTTCAGTTCGTCCTTGAATAGCCCAGTTCTTTAGCAATAAGTGGTAGATATTGTCCAGATGGTTGGGGCCGCTGACCGAAATCCAGTAGTTAATACCCGGGTCCTGGGTTATGGCCAGGGGAGCAATCCAACCCGCTCTGCTGATGCCCCATAACCCAAGGTTATGAGACCCCGGAATATCGCTTTTTTTCAAGGCGTTAATTGCGGCTAAAACTTCCTCACTGCTATTCTGAACGGACTGGTTATAGTCGAACTCGCCTTCACTGTCACCACACCCTGCCTTATCGTAGGAAAACGTAGCTACCCCCAGGTTATTCAGGTGTTCTCTGAGTTCATAGTTCCATCTCCCGGTGTGAACATAGGTTTTCCCGCTCCCGGGAATCAATACAACGAGTGATTTGATGTCTTTACCTTTTGGAAAGTCGATAAACCCGGAAAGGGTTCTTCCTTCAAATTCAAATTGGAAGGGGCGGCTGTCCAGTGAATCTTCATGTGTGATAAGAGGCTCTGGATTCGAAGCCCATAGCGTTTGTGCCATCATCACAAATCCCAGTGCGGGAATCAGCATTGAAAAACGAATGTTCGGGAGACGGGAGGTAAGCGTATTCATGATGTAATAGTCGATCGGTTTTTGAGATATGTGCTCATCCAAAAGCCGTCAGCTACGCTAAAAAGAGGGGCCTGGTTTCACATAACCTTTACACTTGAATCAGATACAAACCATGTCAGGTCATCGCTCATTATCACGGGTCGCTTTTGAGGCCTCACCTATACCTTGAAACTCTTAGATTAAGACCACCATTACAGATCAGATTCTGAACTATTATCCATAACCTGATATACCCGATTCAAATGAAGATGGAACTTACTGAAGATGAACTTCAAGAGCTGGAAAAGCAACTTAGTTGTCCAGACGGCACATTCGGGATAGAGGTTGCCGATGCTATGAACGAGACAAATATCGGAATGACTGAAAACACCATTCATTTTCTGGGGTTGAAAAATCAACATCACGTTCTGGAACTGGGACATGGTAACTGCGGACACTTAACACGATTATTAAGTATTGCAAACGAGATCCGGTACTACGGGTTGGAGGTTTCAGAAACGATGTGGAATGTTGCTAGCCATTCACATTCTCATCTCAATGCGGTTTTTAAGCTGTATGACGGCGCAAGTATACCTTATCCCGACAATTTTTTTGATCGGGTAATGGGTGTGAACACCATTTATTTTTGGTTAAAACCTGAAGAACTCCTGAATGAAATACATCGGGTTTTAAAACCCGGAGGAATCTGCGTTATCTCCTATGCGGAAAAAGCCTTTATGGAAGAATTACCCTTCGTGCAGGAGCGATTTAAACTGTATGATGAGCATGTTATTACACAACTCATAAGTGCCACTCCCCTGAAGCTAGTAGAATTGAAGAGCATAGATGAGGAAATACAAACAAAGACCGGTGAACCAATGAAAAGGCATTATTCGATGGCAAGAGTTAAGAAGCATTCTTAGATCCGGGTGATTGGATGAAAACAGGAAAAGGTATGTCAGGTTATACATCATGCGCATACGACTTGGTATAAGCGTGTTATGTTGTGTAAGATGAGCCTTTTACTTTTTTGAGTTTGCATATGAAATTTGATAAATCCAGCTGTGTTCTATAGCGAACCCCAAAAGTAGCCTTCCCGTCGTGATTTTATCAGACGTAATACATTGGGTACTGGTGGTCTGAACGGCTGCTGGAACTTCAGCTAGACCTACTTAATCTATCCACAAAGGTAATGGAAGGTTTTATTGAGCGTCTTGCGCCTCAGTTCATAGAAGAGAACGTGTTCTATTTTTCCATAGCCTTTTCCTGATAAAACTGCTGAAGTACATAAAAAGCTTTTTTCTTTTCACCTTCATCCGAAATCAAACCTTTACGGTTCCATCCATCCTGAATGCGGGGTAGTAAGCGCCTGGGTGAACGGAAATCCACCAATATCCATGGAGAAATGCCTTGGAGAGCTTCTATGCCCGAAATCATATTCAGCGTCTGCTGGTAGAGGTCTTCCTGAAATTCTTCTGTCCAGCGTTCGGTTTTGCTACCGTATACGCCTTTCTTTGCACCAGCTCCGAATTCAGAAATGATGACCGGTTTGTTTTGATCAATTTGCCAGGTAATGGACTTGGTTTTTTCGGGTAGTCCATCGTACCAGCCGATGTACTGATTAAAGCTGAGGATGTCTACTACTTCTGCAAATGGATCGTCAATGGTCCGGATGCGGGTATTTCCTCCCACATTTTTTTGTTCAAGTGCTGCGCTGATCAGGCGGGTTGAATCTTTGCTCCGGGCAAAAGAAGCCAGTTTGTTTAAAAAAAGATTTCGGGCGTTGGTATTCGGCGTTTCGTTAGCCATAGACCAGATAATTACACTGGCCCGGTTTTTATCTCTGTTGATCACTTCGGCAAGTTGATTTTCCGCGTTTTGGTACGTGTCAGGATTATCCCAGGAAATAGTCCAGTACACCGGATTTTCTTCCCACACTAACATCCCCATTTCATCCGCCAGGCGTACCATATGCTCGTTATGGGGGTAGTGCGCTAGTCGTACAAAATTACACCCTAACTCTCTGGCCCAGTTCAATAGCTGGCGGGCATCTTCTTTGGAGTACCCTCGTCCAGGCCGGGTTGGACTTTCTTCATGCATAGATATACCCCTTAAAAAAACAGGTTCTCCATTTAATAAGATTTCTGTTCCCTGAGTGGTGACTGTTCGGAATCCTATACGATCGGTAACCCGGTCATTGGCCGTACTTATCTCAACATTATATAATTTTGGATTGGTGGTTGACCATAGCTGTATGTTTTGAACGGGAAGCTCAAATGTGATCGTCCCGTCAGCGTCTGTCTGATAGGTTTCGTCCAGGTTAAGTTCCCCGATCCGGAGGTTTACCTTTTGGTTGTTTCTTGTGTCTCCGTTTAGTTTGACAAATCCTTGAATGATTGATGAATCGTTCTTTTTTAACTGGATTACATAGTCTTGTATATGAGTGTTGGGGACTTCAATCAGCTTTACATCCCGTGTTATTCCGCCATAGTTCCACCAATCGGTGTTCAAGGTTGGTACTCCGTCTTTTACCCGTTTATTATCCACCTTAACTACTACAAAATTTCCCTCTTCCTTTAGGTGATTCGTGGCATCAAAATTGAAAGGAGTAAAACCACCCACATGCTTACCAAGCTTCCTGCCATTCAGGTATACTTCAGTCACATAATTGGCTGCTTCGAAATAGAGATATACCCGATTGGATGAGTTGCTTTTGGTGTAATGGAACGACTTTTTATACCAAACGGTGCCTTCGTAATAAAACAGGCTTTCTTTTTGAGTGTTCCAGTCGCCCGGGACTTTCAAACTATCCATCAGATCAAAGTTATACTCCAGTAATTCAGACGGATTACTTTGTTTTGAATTCAGAAAGAATGCGTCTTTCCAGGGGCTCTCTTGCTGATCAAAGGGCTGGTAGCGATAATTGTAGTATCCATTTTCATAGGGGTCTACAATGTACTTCCAGTAGCCATTGAGGGATGTATAATCTCTTTCATACGCATTGATTAACAATGGATCCTGGGCAAGCAGGTTGAATGTAATCAGGGAAAGAAGAAGGGTAAGCACGTGTTTTAAGAGCATATTTTATGGTCTGGAATGATATGATGTTGCAATGTACGCGGAGTATCATCTACATAAAATGCTAATGGGCGTAGATAGAGTGCTATTTTGAAACGTTTACATATCAGTTTGTGCCGGATCATTTCGGATGAAGCGGGTTTTCCTTAATTACCGGTTGGAATTGCTATCATTCGTACCGGAACCTGAAGAGTTAGTCCGTCTTCGGTTGCTGTAGTTCCATTCCATTCGGCACATCGGGAAAGCTTTCTTCAAGCTTGAGTGCTATTGTAACGGGTTTGATTTCCTGACGGGTATCAAAGCCGTACCGTCTTTTTTCTGACATCCCACAAATAAATCAGTGGATTATCCACTCATTGTGTTCCAGTTCAAATGGACTACATCGCTCAGCTCTTTATGTTAGTTCTCTTTTTACGCTGTTTCATTCAACATATAACACGGTTAAACCGCCGTGTCCCTTTCCATCTTTTACAAGCTGATGTTCAGGAACAGCCGGATTATTTGTCCACCATCCATCAACAATAAACTTATAAACATACCTGCCTTTAGGAAGGTTAAGCTTCATTTCCCAACCTTCTTCGGTTTTATACATCGGCAAGTTGAACATATCCCAGCTATTAAAATCGCCAATTACAGATACGTTTTTAGCGTCTTCAAATCCTTTTAAGGTAAACGTAACGTTTCCTTCCCGACTAGGTTGAACGAAGTTATAAGGCTTTCTTGGAAGTAATTCTTTTTCGTTTGCTATTTGAATGGCTAGATAAGCAATTAAATCCGCATTAAACTCTTGGTATATGGGCGGGATATATTCGTAGACATCCAGGTTAGTGTGATGTTGTATTTCAATATAATCTAATGGATCCTGTATAAACTGAAATGCAGGAATATTCAAATAATCGAATAGCCCATGTTCTGTCTGATTGGCATTTTGGATCGTTAAGGTGTTGCTATCGGGAAAAGGCTGAAGATACTTTGCAAAGTACGGTTCCACTTCTTTATTGCCTGATAGGTATACTCCGCGGATCTTTCCTTGTCCGTTGTCCAAATTCAGATAGGCTGATATTTTTTTGTGTTCTTCTCTTGGTTCACCGGTTTTCATATCGGCAACATACTTGTTTAAATACTGTGACGAACCTACATAAACCTGTTCGTGACCTGCCCACAGGATTAACCGTATCGTCCGTTTGTTTTCAGCTTGAACCTGTTTTAAGACCCGAATCACTTCTATAAGCAAAGCAGCGTTTGCAGCGTTATCTGTTGCACCTGTTCCTGCGTGCCAGCTATCAAAATGAGCACCAATGATTACCAGTTCATCTTTTAGTATGGGATCAGAACCAGGCAATTCAGCAATTAAATTCTTATTAAAATCAGAGTTCGTATAGTATTGAGCAGTGAGTTGAACGTTTAGCTTTGGGTTTTGCCCCATATCGTGCAATCGTAATAACCTGCCAAAGTGTTCATTGGAGATAACAAAAGAGGCAATGGGGTTGTAATCGGTCTTCATTTTGAATGATGGCATTGTTCTGTTGCCATCGGCATGCAATATTCCATAAGGGTAATCACTCGGTTCAATGGCAGCAATCACACCTTCTGCTGCTAAAAACCTATAAAATGACTCAAACCTTTCTTTGGTCTGTTGTCGCCATTCGAATACGCCCGGAACGGATGTCCTGCTGTGGTATCCAATGATCACGTCGTTAGGATCCGGATTTGCCGCGGCCTTTGTAAGGGTTTCATCGGATAGCGTATTGTACATCTTTTGTTTTACACTACCTGCTTGCCGGTAGAGCCCCCTGTACATAATTATCTTTCCGGTTAACGATCCTTTCAGGTCGTAAGCGTCTTGTAATTTATCAATGAATACAAGTTCGCCTTCTTGCTGGCCATTAGTCGATTTTGAAAACGCCAGGGGATAAGCACTGATTGGGCTGTATTGGGGAGAAGACATTTCGATATTGAAACTGGAAAACCCCCAACCCCGGAAATCGCCATCAATTTGTTCCAGGTGAACATCAATTCCTTCTGATTTTAATGCTTCTTCAGCATGTAACAGGGCATTGTAATAATTGGGTGTTCCAAAAAAACGAGGACCATATAAATCGGTGAAGTAGCTCACATCTTCCATGATCCTTTCCTTAGATGAGACGGACTGTATAGAATCCAGTAATGGGTTTTGAGCTGTTACCTGGAGCGATAGCAGGGATAAAACTGCTGCAATGATATATATACGATTATGCATTACTTATGATTTTATGTTCAATAATCGCTTGAATGTATGTTGCAAAAAAGGACAACATAGTTCAGTATCGAGACATATGGTTATCGGAGTAATTCCCTTAACTGATTTGTGCTTTTATAGCCACACTCATTCGCAACAACTTGTATTTTATTGCCTTTGGAAAGTAAGTGTCTGGCGCGTTCTAAACGGATTATCTTGGTGTATTCTCCGATGGTTAATTGATTGGTTTTTTTGAATTTCCTGGACAAGTTTCTCTTGCTCATCTTCAGCTCAGCGGCTAAATCATCAAGGGTGAATTTTTTATTCAGGTTGTTCATTATGTAATGCTGTGCTTTCAGAATACTGGAGTCCTGATGGTTCTGATAGTTCAGAAACTGGCTAAGTTGGGGATCGCCTCCTGCTCTTCTGAAGTAGTACACAATTTCTTTAGAAATCTCAGCAGCTAAATGATAGCCGTACAGTTTCTCCAACACGTGAAGTGATAAATCAATCCCGGAAGAAACTCCTGCACTCATATAGAGATTGTCTTCAATCACAAACAGGTTTTCCTTTTGTACAAGGGTGTCGGGGTATCGTTCTTTTAATTTGTCCAGATATCTCCAGTGTGTTGTGCTTTTCTTTCCTTTAAGTAGCCCGGCTTCTGCTAACCAGAAAACACCCACACAAATAGAACAGAGATTTACCCCTTTCTCAAACCAGTGATTAAAGAACGATAAGAGTTCCCGGTTTTTACTAATCACTTCTAAAATGTTCTTACTTCCCGGTATGAATATGAAGTCTCCCGCATGGATATCCAGCGTATCAGGACTTACCAACTCAGAGAAAAACAAACCCGCACTACTTCCTACGTTCACTTTTTCGCCAAAACCAGCGAAGATTAAATCCAGAGGTTTCCCAGCCATTTTTGCTTCATAAAACACATGAGCTGGTCCGCTTAAATCTAACAAGTGAACGTCTTGCGGAACAAGAAAAACGACCTTCTTTTTTAACGGTTCATCGTTCATGAATATCTCTTAAAGCTTTTGATCACAACCTTAAGGTTACACCGCTTTTGAACATGGCGAACCCAGCTCAGTCTTTGCTTATTTTTTCTTTATTCCTTTATCAGGATGGCTGCCGTACGTGCCGGAACCTGAAGAGTTATTTGGTTCTCGGTTGCTGTTAGTTCGGTTCCATTAAGTACATCGAAAAAACTCCCGTCAAACTTCGGTGTTATGGTGATGGTTCTGCTTTCCTGACTGGCATTAAACACAGCAACGACTTCATGCTGCGTTTCTTCATCAAATCGGGAATACGCCAGCGTTTCCTGATCATCATCCATCAGGAGGTAGGCGATATCCCCATTAGATAGTACCGGATGATCTTTGCGGATCTGTATAAACTTCCGAACCGTATCGAACCATGTGTGATCGAACGTTACGTTATTAACCGGTCTTGGCAGATTATTTGGATGAGCAATCTCATCTTCGAATGGAATATCCGGCCAGATTAAGGGCTTTCGTGTTGATGGATCATCTGCACCCCACATACCCATTTCGTCTCCGTTCCAGATCTGGGGCGCGCCGATATAGGTAAATTGCTGGGCGAGAATCAGGCGCATGGTCTGATAGGTGCTGGCATCGGGTTTATCGATCTTATACCCGGGATCCTCATCCGGCTTTGCTTTATACTTATTCAGGTTTTTGTTGTAAATAGAGGTCCCAAAACGGGGCACATCATGACTGGCCGTCAAATTCATCATGGCGTAGTTACTCCGGGGACGAAGGTTACTCATAAACGACTGCAGGCTGTCCACGTATTCGGTTACCGGGATTTTATCTGGCGACTGATTGAAGAAATGCCGGGTTGCCCGATACCATCGGTAATTCATGGGGGCATCAAATACATCTCCACGTAACACCGGCTCGGGATCCAGTAAATCGTCAGGGAATTTCTCCCACCAGATTTCACCGAGAAGGTAAGCCTCCGGGTTAATGGTTCGAACAAATGTACGGTAGTCTCTCCAGAACTCCAGTCCCACTTCAGCGGCAACATCCAGCCGGAATCCGTCTACTCCATCCGAGGGGTCACCATCTCCATTGGGATCCAGCCATCGTTGGGTTACATCAAACATATGTTGTTTGGCTGCCTTACTGTAGATATCGGCTTCAAAAACAAAAACTCCATCGCTATGGTCAACACGATAGGTTTCCCGGATTTCCGGCAGGGAGAATACTCCAACCCATCCCTCATACGAAAATTCGTTTTCTTCGGTATCAGGATCATCAAATTCATCAATGAAATACCAGTCGGCGAATGCACTCTTTTCCTGGTTCTCCAGGATGTCTTTCCATGCCCAAAACTCAATGCCCGTGTGGTTCCAGCTAAAGTCGAGGATCACTTTAATCCCTCTTTTATGAAATTCATCGATTACCTGGAGAAAGAGTTGATCAGCACCCGTCCATTGCCAGGTTTTTGGGTCCACCGGGTTTTCGCTTAACATAAGCTGGACGTCCTGCTTGGGGGTTGGACCAAAGTTTCGATCGATGTGATGCCAGTATCTCGGGTCATATTTATGCAGGGAAGGAGAATCGTTTAAGGGATTAAAGTAAATCGCAGTAACACCAAGCGAATCCAGGTAATCCATTTTATCGAGTACTCCCTGTAAGTCGCCACCGTACCGACGGAGTTGTGCTTTTTGGCCAAAGTAGGTGAGTTCGTTTCCAAAGAAATCGGTTAACCCATCCAACTCGTCCCAATAGGGATCGGGGGCATACCAATCGTGTGTCCAGGGGGTCACCTGCCAGCTATCAGGAATGGATCCGGGATAGGCACCAACGATGTCGTCTTTTGTGGGGTCATTAGAAGGATCGCCATTACGGAATCGTTCTACAAAAATCTGATACCAAACCACTTCATTACTCCAGAAAGGAGGGTCTTCGAAGGCGGTTTCAGCACCGGGACGATCGGGATTTGAGCAGCTTGTTAATGCAAGTCCGATAAGGAGGATGAGGATAGAGGAGGTAAAAGATCGGGTAATACGCACGACAAATACGATTGATGTAAGAAGGTGTTGTACAACCCTATATATGAATTATAGCAGGAGCAATCCACACTAAGCCAGGGGATTTTCGATTCTTATTCGAAATGGAACTGGTTTAAAACCGGTAGCGCCCTGTTACTAAAATCAAATAAGGCCTGATTTTCCCACGGCGATCCATCGGTAGCCTGTGTTCCTTTCCAGGCAATCAATTCTGCTCCCCAATAACACATTCCGATGCCTCTGTCTAAACTGTTTATTAAAGACCCTATATCGCGGATAAACCGTTGTTGTCCGTCAGGAGATGCCGGGTAGTCCGGAAGGATAAGTTGTTCATCAAGCCCTACGATATTGTGGGTATTGTCATTCCAGTTTAGTGTGAAAGGATAGGCTGTTTCGGCAATCACAATATCTTTATCGAATTGAGTACTAAGGTTTCGCATGGTAGACTCCAGGTTTGTCAGGGATTTTCCATGCCATATGGGATAGTAGGAGATGCCGATGATGTCGTAATCTAACGACTGTACCTGGTCAAAAAACCATCCGGAATGTTCAATTCCGGCATAATGAATCATGATGTGAGTCTTCGAAGAATGATCCCGAACGGCTGAAATACCGGTCTCCAATAATTCAATGAACTGTTCTGAATTTTTAGAAATGTCCCCAAAAGGATGAAGAAAACCTGCGTTTACCTCATTGCCAATTTGGATGTAATCCGGATCAAGCTGGGTAATTACCTTAGAAGTGTATGCATATACGCTATCTTTCAAAGACTCAAACCCGATTCCTTCCCAGCGGGAGGGGAGAAGTTGTTTTCCCGGATCAGCCCAGGTATCGGAATAATGAACGGTTAACCAGATGTTAAAACCCAGGGCTTTGAGCTCCTCTGAGAAGTCCTTCACTTCTTCGAAACTTGAAGCCTCCGTTTCCGGAGTTACCCAGAGCTTCAATCGTATAGTATTCACTCCGTGATCTTTCAGCATTTCGAGTACATTACCCGGGTTTCCATTCCTATCCGTAAAGGCTGCCCCAGATGTCTGTATATCCGGAAAACGGGAAATATCGACCGCAGAAATGAAGCCGGGAACAGCTGGTAGTTCTTCCGATCCGTTAGTTGAACGATCCTTGCAGGAAATGATCAGAAAACAAATGATGAGTATGGAAGCGAGTTTAAACATTCGAGTCTTTGCGCAGGTTGTATGAACAGGCTAAAGCAGGCGTTCCAGCTTTCCTTTTCGTTGATAAATGTTCTTGTAGTCCCATTGAATCTCTTTAGACTTTGAAAGCCATCGCTTAAGATCGTCCGCGTTAACCTGATGTAACGAAGTATACATTTTAGAAGCGTCTTTAAACTTTCCTGTTCCTGGTTTTAACCCGTCTTCATCAAAAGACGCGCCACTCCAGAACATAAGCCGGATACCCGCCTTTAGTTTACTATAACCCACAATGGGATTGCCATCCAGAAACCAAACCGGATGTCGATGCCAGATTTTATTTTCCGCTTCCGGCATTTCTTCGCTAATGATAGAAGCAAGACAATTGCAAATCGCTGCTTCATCTTTGGTTTGAAGGTTGTTAAACTGCTTGATTTCTGCGTTCATGAGATTATCAGTATTTGACTTCAATCAAGGTGCTCATTTAAGAACATATTACTTCAGCTGTTGCTCCAAAAAAGAGAGTGAACGGGCTCTGGACAAATCTGAGGCTTCTTTATCTGCTCCTTCGTTCTTACTGTCGTAACTATGAGCAGCTCCTTCATACACGAAATGTTGCACGGTTACGCTTAACTCCTGGGAATCAAGATGATCTACAAAACACAACGTATTGCTGGTTAACACATCGTTCTCGGCAATATGAACCAAAAGATCGGTATAAGGTCTGTAAATCGAATTGCCGGTGCATGGATTTCCATAATAACTATTGTGAAAAGAACCGGGATAGTAGGTTATGGCAGCTTTGAATCCACCTTCTTCCGGAATGGGAGCTGGTTGCAAAATATCGGCAGTATATTCTGTTCCGGAAAAAGATTGCCTCCATTCCCAATTGGCCGGAATGGCCGATTGATCAAAAACAGTACTCTGAACAGCGGTGCCCCCATGCGAAAAACCAATAATACCTACCGCATCAGGGTCTACAATTGGAGTGCCATCGGTCCACCTCAGTTGTCGCAACATCGTTAACGTAGCGTATGCATCGTGATTGCGGACAAAGGTTGCGCTTATTTTGAATTGATCCGGTGGATTTTTCCAGTCCCCTTCGTTTTCCACGGCTCCGCGCGGGTAATAACTCCCCGGAAAGGCGGAGACATATCCGTTTTCATTCAGTACGGATTTCCATTCTTTGTTTTGATTAGATAATTCCCAAAAGGTAATGGAATCCGCAATTCCATCGCCGTTGGTATCTTCATCTTTCCAGTTACCGCCCGAGCCATGCATAACTACCACGGCCGGCATTTGGGTGCCATAACGAGGAAGGCTTATTGGTATTCTGATTTCAGTACCGAATGAAGGAATAGTCAGAACAGTGTCTCTAACCGTTTCGGCGATCACAATAGAACCTTCCGGGAAAACATCCTCATCATCCTGATTTGAACAACTTGCGATGAATAGAATACATCCTGTTATGAGTATAAAACGATACATGATGGAAGAGTTTGTTAGATTAAAGGTCTATGGAATAGCAGGTTATAAAAATCTGGTATCGAAAGATAAAAAAGGAAGTGATGTTATCTTAATGAACGGCTTACATGAAGTGATTTCCTGGTGGCTAGAAAGAAGCACAATAGTTGTGTGTTCTGGTTCAATGGTACACGTAGGTGTTCCTTGTGTAAAGATGATTTCTAACGGTCCAAAGCGTTAATCATCTATCCTTAACCCGATATACGAACTTCAAGCCGCTCCAATCTTCGTCAATGGCGGCTACTTTCACATCCACCAAGCCATTCTCGAGGAGGTATTCTCGGATCTGATCCCGTTTCAGATCGGTTTTGATGCTGGAACTTCCCTTTGGCCAGCTGACCCATAACATACCAGCCTTTTTTAAAGCGGCTTTGTGTGCCAAAGCAACGTCTTCTAATTCACTATACGAGGTACAGAAGAGGTGGATAAAATCTGCTGATTCTGTTTGCTTGTCTTCCCGGATGTCCAGGTTTTCGGGTAAGTCGGAAAACAATTCAAAGTAATGGGAGGGAGGATTATGGAGGAGAATAGTATATCCTTCTTTTATTCCCAGCTTTCTTGCTAATGGTGTTCCTGAATATCCTGCGGGCATAGGATTCGTTTATGTGGGTTCAAATGTATAGTACTACCGGATAGTATTGTATACTCTGCCCATTAACAATGAATCTACCGGAAGAAACAAAAAAGGATTGAGTGTATACCCAATCCTTTCAAACGATTAAAACCGGCACCAGCCGTACAGCGGGGTGTTATAAGGGTTTTACCGGTATGCAGATGTCAACTTCGAAAACACCGTCTTTAGGTGCTCCATGATACATTTCGAAGTAGGGTTTGTCTTCTGGTTGGTATCCGTTTTCGGGCAACCATTGCCCATAAACCCAATCCCAGGCCTCTTCAAAGTCTTTTGAAGTAAGTCCAAAACGGGCAACAGCGTATCGGGCCGGGTCGATGCTCATTTTTCCTACCTCACCGCTTACTTCGGTTTCCGGAGGTACGGTAATACATACGCTCACCCGGTGTTTATCCTCAGAGGTCACGGTAGGATCGTCATGATAAACCGATAAGGATTGCATATCCTTGGTTAGCAGCTGTCGAGGTCCGGCCCAGGCAAGCAACCGGTTCCATAGATGTTCAAATAATTGTTCATCTCCTTTGTAAGGACCCATATGCCGAATGTAAGCAACAGTCATTTTGGGAAGCTCTTTCACTTCCACACCTTTATTAAGTCTCATGTTTTTTCTCCATGTATGATTTTTGTAATCAGGAGAAAGGTAG
>JBCBST010000074.1:0-16087 GCA_039819115.1 Bacteroidota bacterium | reverse complement strand
CGGAGTTCGATAATGAGTAGAATAGACGATCTAAAAAGTCTAGTTGAATCAACAGTAGAAGAAATGGAAAAATTCTACGATAAGGGAAATAAGGCTGCCGGAACCAGGGCTAGAAAAGGTCTTCAGGATCTAAAGAAATTATCTCAGGATATTCGCCTAGAAATCCAGGAGAAAAAGAACAACGCGTAGTTTCCTTGTTTTTCCAACAAAGCCGCTTTTCGATTGTTAGGCGGCTTTTTTTATGCCTGATGGTTAGCTAATTAATTAGCTCGCTAACTAAATCAATAGCTGACTGAGACCGGCAATGGCAGCAGTTTCTGCTCGCAGCCGATAGTCACCCAGGCTAACAATCACCCCTCCCGAAGTACGAATCATATCCACTTCTGATGGACTGAATCCCCCCTCTGGTCCGATAAAAAGGATGTCCTTTGAACCCGTTGTAAGCTCCCGTATTGGCGTATTGTCATTTCCTTTTTCATGGGCAATGATATACCTGTGATCGGGAAATTGCCGGAGTACATCATCCGGTTTCAGGTTAACGTGAATGGCCGGCAGCCAGACCCGTTGAGACTGTTTGATTGCACTGATGCAGATAGAGCGCAGCCTTTGTTCGGATATGCCCCCTTTTTCGGTGTGTTGAGTATTAAGAAGAATAATACCCGATACACCCAGCTCAACCGCTTTTTCGATGGCCGTCTCCAGCCGGTCTTTTTTCTTTAATACACCAATAGCCAGTATGGTATGGGGTGGCGTTTGCCCGGTAAACGTGCGTTTCGATATTCTGGCTTCTACCGTTCGCTTCCCGATGGAGACACACTGAGCGGTGTATAATGTACCTTCACCATCGGTAACCCAAAAAGAGTCGCCTTCTCTTTTTCTGAATACCTGGGCAAAATGCCTGGCTTCTTGATCGGTTAATTCAAGCGTTTCGTCGTTAATGCAGGATGACGGAGTAAAAAACAGCTCCATTACCCTAAACGCTCAAAATTCGTCCCCGGTCGAAATTTAGTTTCTCCTGTCTCAAACATCATTTCGATGTACGGGCGACACATTTTACATTTCGTACTGCTGATTTCCAGCATCTGAAGCTCTTCTATATTACGTATACCCTCTTTGGCTGCCAGCTCTTTGATGATTTCAAATGAAACATTGTGGCACACACATCGATCTACGATCATGTTATTCCTGCTTAAAGTGCTTACCCAGTTTCAGGCTTTGTCCCTGATAATTACTTTTGATGTCTGTTCCATAGATCATATCGGGGATCTCGGTGTTCGGCTCAAACTGCATACTGAACAGCGTTTGCCCATCTTCAATCATAAATGGAACATCATGAGAACGGACTTCCAGCACAGCTCTGGCGCCCTTATCCTCAACACTGCCTCCAAAACCTGAATCGAAAAAACCAGCGTAATGGGTTCGCAGCTCGCCGGAACCGGTATCGTAAGCAATCATTTCTGAGGCTAATTGTTTAGGCACCCGTATCCGCTCTTTCGAGGCGAAGATATAAAAGGCTTCGGGTTCTAAGATCAGCGAACGATCGCGATGTGCGTATATCGGCTCCCAAAATTCGTTTACATCATAGTGATTGATACAATCTAAATCAACAATATGACTATGCTTACGTGCCCTGTAACCAATGATTTGGCCCTCCTCGCCTCTTAAATGCACACTCATGAAAAGACCTTTATTTACTTTTAACAAAGACAACGGCACAGGATGAAGCTGATCGTTAAATAGTAGCGGATCCTGGCCATGAATTCGGAGTAAATCCTGGTCGGTGAGTACTTCAAAACCATGTCTGATGCGTAGCTGGTTCAGGCGCTGACCAGTTCTCACTTTTATAGGAAATGATTTGGGCACCACTTCCAGATACAACTGTCCCTGGTATCCCGCATTTACCTCTTCAAAGCGGTGCGAATAGTCTGTGATGACTCTCGTAAATACATCCAGCCTGCCGGTAGAACTTTTTGGGTTGGCTTTGGCCGTTAGGTTAACCTCAGAAAACAACTGTGGCCCATCGGAACTGCCGTTTGTGTTGAATAGTCCTTTTTGAGGTGGAAAATGAGCTTTCGGGAGTTTTACATGCTCAAGCAAAGGGATGATGTACACTCCATTTGTTTCAAGAACAGCACCATCTGTGATGGAAAAAGAGTATTGCTCCAGTTTTTCAATCTTCTCTTCAACCGTATCATTCTCAGGCAGAAAGCTGCACCGCACCCGATACGCGTGTTCACCCAACCTGAGGTCAAGAGAGTTGGGCTGAAATTGATTTTCTTGTATCGGATGATCCGGATGGGACCCAATAACTCCTAGTTCAACGAGGTTTTTAAGTCGCTGAATGGGTAATACTCCTTTTGTACGGATCGAAAAGTGCGAATGTGTGTCTGCCATGTTTTATAACTACTCTTTAGCACCTGCCATATGGTGTATTTTCTTCCATTCGGATTCCGTAATTGGCGTAATGGACAATCGACTACGCTTAAAAATGAGCATCTCCTGCAGTTCCGGTTCCAATTTCATTTCCTCACGGGTAACCGGGCGTTCAAACTTTTGTATAAACTTCACATCAACCAATTCCCACCTTGGGTTCTCCTCACTGCTCTTTTCATCAAAATACTTGGACTGGGGATCGAACTGCGTAGGGTCAGGATATGGAGTACTTGCCACTTCCATAGTCCCTACCACAGCAATGGGTTTGGCATTTGAATGATAAAACAAAATCTTGTCTCCTATCGACATCTCATCTCTCATGAAGTTACGGGCCTGGTAATTCCGGATACCGTCCCAGGGCTCTACCACATCTCGTTGGAGGTCATCAATGCTGTATGCATCGGGTTCTGATTTCATTAGCCAATAGTTCATAAAACACGGTTAGATGTGGAAAATATCTTCGTCTTTGAGGGTAGAAAACAACGGTTGATTCCGGTCTTTCTCTGATAAAATAGGGCGGGCTACATCCCAGTGAATACGAATCAAAGGATCGTCCCAGCGTATACCCCGTTCGCCCTCCGGGTTGTAATAATCGCTGCATTTATACGTGATAATGGCTTCATCAGACAACACGGAAAACCCGTGTGCAAACCCTTTTGGAATGAGCAACATCCGGTGGTTTTCGGCCGATAGCTTAATCGCAACATACTGCCCGAAAGAAGGGGAATCCTTTCGAATATCGACGGCTACATCCAGTACTTCGCCCAAGACACACTGAATAAGTTTATCCTGTGGGTTTATGATCTGGTAATGAAGTCCGCGAATGGCGCCTTTAAACGATTTGGAGTAGTTTTCCTGTACAAAGGATACATCAATACCGTGTTTTTTAAGATGTTCTTCCCGGAACGTTTCTTTGAAAAAACCCCGCTCATCTTCATAAACAACGGGTTCAAGTAGCAATACGTCTGGTATTCGGGTTGGGGTAATGTTCATGCACGTATGTGTCTTATCAGCTCACGTAATCCTTGTTGCCAAGGAAGGATATTATGGTCGGGAATAGTACTTATTTTTTTTGTACTAAGCAGAGAAAATGCGGGACGCACAGCACGTGTGGGGTATTCCGAACTGGGAATACCTTGAACCGTTGTTGAAAGACCAAACTCGCTGAAGATAAGCCGGGCAAATTCACTCCAGTTTGTTTTACCCGACGAGGTAATATGAAACACTCCACGCTGTTCATGCCTGATCAGAACCAGGGTGTTTTCTACCACGTTATGTGCAAAAGCCGGGCTCCCCCATTGATCGTTGACCACATTCAGGGTATCGCGCTGTTCTCCCAGCCTCACCATGGTTTTAACAAAGTTATTTCCGAATTGTCCGCATAGCCAGGATACGCGGATGATAAGATATTCAACTCCCGATTCCTGAATGATACGCTCCCCTTTCAGCTTGGTGATGCCGTAGTAATTGACAGGATTAGGAGCATGGTACTCAGGGTATCCATCCTTCAGCCGTGAAGCATCGAGGGTACTGCCTTCAAATACATAATCGGTTGAGTAATGCACCAGTAGTATTCCCATCGTTTTGCAGATTTCTGCCAGGTGGCGAACCCCCTCTTCATTCACTTGTCTGGCCGTATGTTTATTGTCTTCTGCATCGTCCACCCGGGTATAGGCCGCGCAGTTAATCACCACATCGGGACGATGATAGAGCAACTGTTCGTTAACTTTGGCAGGGTCTGTAATATCAAAGTCCTCTTTGGAAGGAAAAACGGCGTCAGCGTGGAGTTGTTCAAGTCGTACAATCCACTCCCTGCCAAGCTGCCCGCCAGAACCTGCTATCAAATACTTCATAAGAAAGATTTAAACCTTCTATTGGCTGGTTAAGGTTATCTTATTCAATAAATCAAAATCTTGTCGATAATAGCCATTATAACCATTTAATGGCAGCCTATATCATCTCTTAAGGGTAACATTACATGCGATTTCACATTTTAAAATGAAAGCCGGTTTTTCTTTTACCATTTTTATGATTTCTATGGTATGCTCTGTCGCATCGGTATATGCACAGGACAAGGTATGGGTGGGTTCTGTGAACAGCGATTGGAACACCGGGGCGAACTGGTCGCCGGTTGGAGCACCCTCCGAAAGTTCAACCGTTCGTATACGCCCCCAGGGCAGCAATCCTTATCCCGTTGTCACCCAAAATGTAACGGTGGAAGAACTCGTTATCAGTGATTTTTCCAATGGCGGTACGTTAACCGTCAGCAATGCGGCTACACTGACCATTAAAGACCGGTTACGAATAAATAATGAAGGGACTCTTATCCTGAATGGTGGAAATGTGACCAACGAGGGGGCATTCAATATGGGATTTACAAATGCAGGAATAGATATTAGCACAGGTGCATTTGTCGCTCAAAATGATGTGACGATAAATGGAACCATAAACGGTGGGAATGGCAGCTTCACATCGGAAGGTGAATTCACCGTTTCGAACAATGGCACTGTGAATGTTGAGAATAGTACGTTCGTAATTGAGGGTTCGGCTACAATAAATGGCACCTTTAACGGGAACGACGGAGCGACCACGTTTGAAAATGATCTGGAAGTAAGAAGCGGAGGGGTTATCAACCTGGGATCAGGCAGTCTGAGTATGGAATCAGAAACCGAGATCCGTAGTAACGGTACTGCAAACTTTGGCAGCGGAAGTGTATCGATCATTGGAGAACTTGATGTGCGAAGCTCTGGGTTTTTTAATGTCCAGGATGCCGTGGTAACGGTTTCTGCAGAGGCTGAATTTACCAGCAATGGAAACCTTTCTATAGAGAACGGCACATTGAATGTTGTTGGAGAAGCTTCCTTAAGCAGCGGAAGTACGTTTGATCTGGGTAATGGCAACCTGAATATAGATGGTGATGTAGAGTTCCTTGGTGGCAGCACGGTTAATGCAGGAACCTCAACTATTCAGGTAACCGGCGATTTAGAACTTGCCAATTCAAATTTTAATGCCGATTCCAGTACCGTGGTTTTTTCAGGGGATGGGGACCAGGAAATTGATGGAACGATCACCTTCTATAATCTTACGGTTGAAACGGATGGGGCTTTGCTCAGCGGGGGTGATATCACCGTTACAAACGATGCCGCTGTTCAAAATGGATCAGAAATAAATATGCAGGGAAATGACCAGCTCGAAGTGCAGGGTCAGTTTGACAATGAGGGTACCGTTAACAATACGCGTCCTTTTGTTGAAGAAGTTACTGTCAATTCGGGTACATCAATTACCCTCCTGTTTGATACCGATATGGAAAACACTTCCGTTGAAAATGTCTCAAACTATGCCCTTGATAACAGCATCTCCATAACGGCGGCTACTCAAAACACCGGTAACCTCAGAGAGGTAACGCTCACCGTATCTGCTTTAACAAATGGAATTGAATATACCCTCACTATAAATAACGTCAGGAATACGGGGGGCACTCAAATTGCGGATAACCATATACAGCGTTTTACGCCTTCAACAACGGTCACCTACTTCAGCCGGAGGAACGGAAACTGGAATACTCCGAATACCTGGTCTACGGTTAGTCATACAGGTCCGGCAGCTTCAGATATCCCCACTACCACTACCGGAAACAGGGTGCGGATTGACGATTTAGTGACCATTACTACTCCTATTGATGCTGATCGTGTAGAATCTATAGTTGTAGATGTAAACGGACGCTTTCGTATTAACCGGGACGGAATCCTTGACCTCGGCACAAAAGTTATAACCGGACCTGGACAGTTTATTGTAAACAGCAGGGGGCAGATTCTCATTACTTCGGCAGATGGGATAAGTGCATCTTCCCCAACAGGGAATATTCAAACGGCCACCCGCACTTTCAATACAAACGGTTTATACGATTACATTGGAGATGTACCCCAGGTCACGGGCGATGGGTTACCGGAACAGGTACGCATACTAACCATCGATAATACTGCCGGTGTGACCCTCACAAAAAATCTGAGAGCAAGTAATACGCTTCAACTTGAAAATGGAATCCTGACGGTACCGCCAGGACTCAACCTGATTGCGAATAATAAATCCATTTCCAACGGATCACTGATACTTCAACAGGAACTGACCGGAACTACAGGATGGCGATTATTATCGTCACCGGTATCGACCACCTACGGAGACTTGCTGGACTCTGTTGTTACCCAGGGCTTTGCAGGATCACAGCTGGGAAATACGGCATCCGATAGCCTGCAACCTAATATTTTGTTCTACGATGAAACGTTTCCCGGCACCGATAATCAACGCTGGAGAGCACCCGTAAATGCAAATGATACTATTCCGGCCGGGCAAGGTATATTTGCGTTCGTATTTGGATCCATACCCACAGATAACCGCTATAATCAGCCTCTTCCTGTAACATTAACTGCCTTTGGACAAGAGCATGATGGTGATGCTAACCGAATAGAGTATGATGTCACGTTTACGGCCAGCGCTGATTCGGGCTGGAACCTGGTTGGTAATCCCTATGCTTCTTCCATTGACTGGGATCATCCAAGCTGGAGGAAAACCCGAATGGATAACACCATTTATGTTTGGGATACCGCAACCTCCCAGTACAAAACATGGAATGGTACAACCGGCGATTTAACCGATGGCATCATTGCTCCTTTTCAGGGGTTCTGGGTTAAAGCAAATGCTGCAAACCCGCGGTTGAGGATAAGTGAAAACGCCAAGGTATTCGGTGATGTCTTTGTGGGTAAAACAGCAAATGCCCCGATTCCATCCCTTAGCTTAGTCCTAACCAATGGGCAGGAAGCGACAAGCACCCATTTTATGTTCTCGGATAGCGCGTCTATTGCTAAAGACGCCAAAGACGCCTTCAGGCTGCTACCTCCACCCGGTATTGGCACCTACCTGGAAGCAGGTAGTGTACTGGACGACGGTACCCTATTGTCGATAAATAACCTGCCCAGAAGATTTGGTATACCCATAGCCATTCCACTCTCATTTAAAGCCTTTAATACCGGCACGGCTTCTTTTACCCCGCTTTCTTTAGAATGGGATGAACTAAAAAATATACCACGTGGATGGACGATCAGCCTGATCGACAACGATACAGGTACTCATATTCCATTAAAATCGGAAGGATCATATACCTATGAACCGAGAAGAGGCAAACTGCTGAAAGCACCTAATGCCGAACGTTCATCCGGAGCCAGGCTCACTCAAAAATCGGTCATTAACAAGAGGAATGCACGGTTTCTCCTGCTCATTGATCCGGGTGAAGATGGGACTGAACTTCCCCAACAGACACGACTGGAACAGAATTACCCAAATCCGTTTAACCCGACCACGACCATTCAGTTTGAAATCCCTCTTCAGGACATTGTTCAGTTAACCGTATTTGATATCACAGGCAGATATGTAAAGCAAATCGTTGATACAGAGCTTTCGGCTGGCATCCATCGCATTCCATTTGATGGATCGGATTTAGCGAGTGGTCTTTATATCTACCAGCTGCGTACTTCCCAAGGGGTATATGCCCAAAAAATGATGCTGATTAAATAAACAGTCTTATTCCGGTATTAGAATGCACTAACGATACTCTATATGTAATTGGGTATAATTATATTTTCAGGTGATTTTAGAACCCAGCATCTATCCTAAAATCTATTTTGGTACTTAAAAAGCGCATACAGTTTGTTATTATACTATTCGGGATACTCGTACTTGCCGGCACCACTGTGTCGGCACAAGTACCGGGGTATGACTTTCGGTTAAAGTATGCCGTTCAAAGCGCTCAGGTAAGTGGAACCACTGGTCTGACCGATTTTCCGGTATTGTTCAGCATTACAGATCTCAACTTACGAACCACAGCCAATGGGGGTAATGTAGAGAATGCCAATGGGTACGATATCGTATTCACAACCAGCAATGGAAGCACCCTTCTGGAGCATCAGATCGAGTCCTATAATGGCGCAACGGGTGAATTCATTGCCTGGGTTCGATTTCCAACGGTTACAGGAGCATCCGATACGGAGTTTTATGTGTACTATGGAAACAGCTCTGTTTCCGTAGATCCTTCCGTTACCAGTGTTTGGGACAGCAACTACCAGTTGATCATGCACCTGAATGGAAATCTTACCGATCAATCGGGTACGGGTAATGACGGTACAGATAATGGTCCAACTACATCCATTGCAGGCCAAATTGGCAATGGACGTGACTTTGACAATACCGATTTCATCTCCATTGCAGACGACCCTACCCTGAATATTACCGGGGAGCTTACCATTTCCATGTGGTACAACCCGGACGATGTATCCAATGCTCCCGATTTGGTGACCAATGGGGCATTTGGTGAATCCTACTCTACCTGGGCCCGAACCGATGCCACCCTCCGAATGAGTACAAATGGGGGAGCCACATTAACCACACCCGGTACCGTTACCCTTAGCAGTTGGAATTACCTGACCTTTGTGCAAACGTCAACCGGCCGGGAGATTTATATAGACGGGGCTCTGAGTCAGTCGGATGCAACCACAACAGCGTATGACGTGGTTAATTCCCCCATTACCATATCCACCTCGGCTTTCCCTATCAATGGTCAGGTTGACGAAGTGCGTATATCAAACGCTCTACGTTCCTCCGACTGGATAGCAACGGAGTACAACAACCAGAATGCCCCCGGCACCTTTATACAGGCCACCAACACGGAACCTTCGTTAGACAACATAGAAGCGAGTGTGCTCACCTTTAACTCCGGAGACGCACCGGTTGCTCTGACCTCAGCATTAGATGTGGTTGATGAAGACGATACCAATATGGAAAGCGCTACGGTATCCATCACGTCCAACTACACCAGTTCCGAAGACACGCTGATTTTTGCGGATCAGAATGGTATTACAGGGTCCTTCAACAATTCCAATGGGGTACTCACGCTTACCGGGTCAGCATCGAAGGCAAACTATCAAACCGCCTTACGAAGCATTACTTATCAGAATTCGGATGTAAATCCAACCGAAAATACCCGGGTTATCACCTTCACGGTAAACGATGGAACGGATAACAGCACCAACTCTCCTACACGCTCCGTTACGGTAGTTCGTGTGAATAACGCACCGGTTCTTGCTGATATCGAATCCTCATCAGCTACGTTTGTAGCCAGCGGTTCACCGATTAAGATAACATCCGCGCTCTCCATCACTGATTTTGATGATTTGAATATGGAAAGTGCCACCGTACAGGTTACCGGCAATTATCTAAGCTCCGAAGATGTGCTGGCCTTTTCAGATCAATTGGGTATTACCGGCAGTTTCAATTCGCTGAATGGTACGTTAACGCTATCCGGTACAGCAAGTTTAGCTGATTACGAGGCTGCATTCCGTGATGTAACGTATGAGAACACCAATGGAACGCCCTCCCTTCTTCCCAGAACCATTACCTTCACTGTAAATGACGGGGATGCCAATAGTAACACCCAAACGCGGGATATAGAACTTTCTGAAGCCATCACTGATCTTTCGAGCTATCTCGCCGATGTGGTCTTTCATTACGATGCCCTGGATATAGACGGCGATTTGGCTACCAACGATCAACCGGCAGATGCTTCAACGGTTGCAACCTGGGGGGATCGTTCAGATGATGCACTGGGTAGCGGTACCGATCTCTCAGCCACTACAGGTACAGCTTCCGATGAACCTACGTTCAGCTCTGTTTATTTTGGTGAACGTGGTGCCCTGGAATGGGATGGAACAAATGATGCGTTGGCACCGCCAAATAATGCTATACTGAACACCGGTTCGTTTACCGAAAAATCGTTTGCCATCGTGTTCAGAACCGGAGATTCGGTTGCCGGTCTGCAAATGCTATATGAACAAGGCGGAGGTACCCGGGGATATCAGATCAGTCTTAAAGACGGTAATGCGTACGCGTTTGTATGGAATAATAGTGAATGGGGAGCCGGAGACCAGTATAAATCTATTGACCTCGGAGCGGTTGTACCCAATACGTCGTACATCATACTTGCCAGCCATGACGCCACGGATGCATTGTTGGATAACCGGGTGTGGGAAGGCAACATAAACGGTGGAAGCATTCAGACCTTAACCCGGGTAGATACCCAACAGTCGCATGGTGGCGGGGCATTGATCGGGGAAGAGAACGGAACCCGTGATCCGGTAACCACAGGAAATAACCCCGGCGGCACAAATAACTTCGGTGGTTTTATCGCTGAGTTTATTTCCTGGAACACTGCCCTCTCCGGTTCCGACTTCACCAATATCTTTGGCAACCTGCAGGCAAAATGGTTTAACGTACCATCAGACCTCATGGACATTGAAACGTCTGACCTTGTATTTACCGAGGGTGATGCCGCTACCGCGGTCACCTCTGCCCTGACCGTAAGCGATTCTGATAACACCCTTCTGGATAGCGCCAAAGTTGCCATAACCGCAGGGTTTAATCCCTCCGAAGATGTGCTAGCGTTCAGCAATCAGTTGGGAATTACAGGAGCTTTTGATTCCGGAACCGGTGTACTGACACTGAGTGGTACAACCAGCATTGCAAATTACCAAACGGCCATACGTGCGGTAACCTATCAAAACACCGACGGGGTAGATCCGGATACCACCACGCGCGTTCTTACGTTTTCCGTCTTTGACTGGGATGATGAGAGTAACCAGCTCACCCGTAATATCGATATTAATAAAATCAACAGTATAACCGTTCTTTCTGCCATTGAAGGACCTAATCTGGCCTACACAGAAGGTGATGGCCCGGTGGTGATAACCTCAACTCTTGCTATCGCCGACCTGGATGACACAAACCTGGAAAGTGCTACCGTAAGCATCAGCAATAATTACTTTTTAGGCGAAGACTTTCTCTCATTTACCGATGCATTTGGAATAACGGGTTCCTTCAACTCAGGTACAGGAGTACTTACGTTATCCGGCACCTCCAGTCTTGCCAATTACCAATCGGCTCTTCGTTCGGTCACGTATGAAAATAACAGTGCAGACCCGGTTACCGGACTAGACCGGACGATCAGCTTTATAACCAATGACGGCGATGACGACAGCAATACATTAACCCGCGATGTTACCGTAACCCGGGTTAATACCGCCCCTACCCTTGCAGATATTGAAACAGAGGCCTTGTTGTTTAACACCAACGATCCTGCGACCGAAATTACCTCATTGATAACGGTTACCGATCCGGACGATATTAACATTGAAAGTGCCACAATCCAGATTACCGGCAATTACAACACCACGCAGGATACTCTGACCTACGCCGATATTTTTGGCATTACCGGTTCCTGGACCGATGGTACCGGTACGCTAAGCCTGTCAGGTTCTGCTTCCCTGGCCGATTATGAAATCGCCCTGCAAACGGTGAAGTATCAGAATCTGAGCTCGAATCCCAGTTCCCCTCAGCGAACCGTCAGCTTTTCCGTGAACGATGGCGATGCCACCAGTAACATCCTCACCCGGGATATAACCGTGAGTGTACCTGCTGCCATAAGTAACCTGCTGTTTTGGTTAAAAGCAGATGCAGGAACGTTCTTCGATACCCCCGGTTCCAATGCGGCTACTTCAGATGGCGATTCCCTTTTGCGATGGGAAGATCAAAGTGGAAACAACCGGCATTTCTTTTCTACCGGAACCGATGACGAACCCACCCTTCGTACCGGTGTAGGGGCTTTAAATGGTCAGGCTGCTCTTGAATTTCCCGGCAACCTTGAGGTGCGTATGGAAGATGCCGACGGGGAGCTATACCTGAATGGTCTTACCGAGTTTACGTTTTTCTTCGTCATCAAATCGGATGTCACCAACAGCGATAAAGGATTCTGGCTGGGCTACCCTCCTGATGGAACGGGATTGGATCAGTTCTTTGGTATCCGGTACGATGCCGCCGGGTTGATTGGGAGTGGTACCAACCTGATTAAAACGGCCATACGTGAAAACATTGCATCGAATGAGCTGGAGAGTTTTTCGGATGTGCAGACGACCAATGGCCAGATTGTAATGGTAAAATGGCAAGATGCGGATAACTATGAGCTGTATGTAGACGGAGTACTAAACAACCCTGCTGCCCAGGGCGCTGTACCCACCGGAGCGCTAGCCAACCTGACTTCCGCCATCGTGGGTCAGGGAAGTAAAGACACGGGTGAAAGTTGGGATGGTTTGATCGCAGAAGTAGTCGCTTATGGCCGTGATTTACCGGAAAGTGAACGTGTGAGCGTGGAAGATTATCTTTCCGCACGCTATGACATCCCCATCCGGTTGATTACCAAAGCCACCGGTGGTGAGGCTATTTCGGCGGATAACACCAGCAGTACCTTCACCACCCTTTCCGGTCCCCGTATCCAGGAAGGGTTTCTGGGGCAGCTTGCCCAGAATGGAACCATTGTGTTGGAAGCCCCATCCGGGTATGAGTGGGATACCGGAGGAGCTGTTCCTTCTCTGTCCGTACTACCTGCATTCGGTGGATCTACCAACTTAGCCGCTTCTTTTACCTCACGAACCACCTCCCAGGTTACCTTCACGATCAGTCAGGCATCTACATCACCAAACAATCCCGGTGAACTTACCATAAGCGGATTACGCGTCCGCCCCACCTCTGGTATTGTCCCGAATACCGGTATCATTACCAATTCAGGAACCACGGGTAGCGGTGGTACAACCAATTATGGCGACTTAGCCATTGTACCCGGTACCCGAATCAGCATGGAGTTTTCCCAACAACCCTCCAACTCGAATGTGAGTACCAATATTATCCCGGCCGTTCGTGTTCAGCTTATCGATCAGTTCGGTAACGCCGTTCAGGATAGTGACATCGATATTTCCATAGCGCTTACCACCGGAAGCGGAAGCCTGAGTGGTACATCGCCGATACGAACGAACGCCCTTGGTATTGCAGAATTTTCGGATTTGAGCATCGATGAAACCGGCACAAAAGAGCTTACTGCGTCCAGCACCGGGTTAACCGATATTACCAGTGACCCATTTGATATTGTGAATGCCGGTGTACTCACCGCATTCAGAGTAGAGCGACAGCCTTCCGGAAGTATCAGTAGCAAAACTGCCGGACAGGCCTTCAATCTTACGCTAACCGCTATAGACGGGGTAGGATCAACCATTCCTTCTTTTACCGGAACGGTATCCATATCGTCCACCTGCAACCTGGGTACAGGAAGCGGAACGACGGCTAATTTTGTGAGCGGGGTACTATCTCCTTACACCGTAAGCATAACCAATACCGGTAACTGCACGATAACAGCTACTAATTCTGCAGGTTCCGAAACAGGTACCAGTAACAGCTTTCTGGTAACACCGGGTGCTGCGAGTGACTCCACATCCATCATCACAGCTGCTCCTACCGTAATTCTGAATGACGGTTCAAGCACCTCCACCATTACCGTACAATTAAAAGATGCACAAGGCAATGACCTCACGGTTGGTGGAGAAACTGTGGCTCTATCCACTGATTTGGGCTCAATAGGTGGTGTTACCGATAATACGGATGGAACGTATACGGCTACTCTTACGTCTTCCACATTTGCGGGCATTGCAACGGTTTCCGGAACCCTGAATACTATAGCCATACAAGACAGCGCCTCTGTGGAGTATGCTGCGTTCTCGCACATCTGGCAAAGTCAGTTAGGTATTCCAAGCGTAGCCAACGACTGGGATATTGGGGCAAACTGGTCGAGTGGTACCATACCTTCCGCTTCTTCGATTGTACTTATTCCGGCAAATCCTTCAGTGGGTAATGAATTTCCGGTTGTGGATGTAAATAATACCACCATTACGGACCTGGCGATTGAAGCAGGTGCCCAGGTTACCGTTTCCGGTAGCGCAAACTTTATCATTACGGGTGATTTACGGGGTGATGGCAATGTATTGGGAACCAATAACGACACCTTAACGGTAGGTGGCGCCCTCGATGTACCTTCTATCACACTGGGTAATGTAGCTTTAAACGGAGCAGCCAAACAGGTCATTGATAGTCCTCATAGCTATACCAACCTTGAAATTGATAACAGCGCGGGTGTGGATGCCACCGAAAACCTGACGGTTTCCGGTATTCTGGAGCTTACCGATGGAGAACTGCTCATCCCCTCCGGAGTTAACCTGATTGCAAATTCCAAAACCGTAGGTTCCGGAAGCCTGCGTTTTCAGCGTCTCATTACCGGAGCACGGGGCTGGAGAATGGTATCGGCGCCGGTTAACTCTACCTTTGGTGATTTCCTGGATGGCACGCTTACCCAGGGATATACCGGTTCTACCCTCGGCAATGCACCTCTTGATAGCTTACAACCCAATGTGCTCTTTTATGATGAAACCTTCCCTGGCACCGACAACCAGCGGTACCGGGCTCCGGGTAACAGCACCGATAACCTGACCGCCGGGCAGGGTATGTTTGTCTTTTTCTTCGGGGATATTGCAGCGGATAGCCGATATAATAACCCCCTCCCCGATACCCTTGATGTGACCGGCCAGGAATTTGAAGGCAGCGGAACGGAAGTCGACTTTGGCGTAACCTACACCGCTCTGGCCGATACCGGCTGGAACCTGGTGGGTAATCCATATGGTGCAACCATAGATTGGGATCACCCAAGCTGGACAAAAACCAACATCGAGTCTACTATTTATATCTGGGATCCGGCGGCTAATGGAGGTAACGGAGAATACCTGACCTGGAACGGTACAACAGGAACGCTTGGAAATGGACTAATTGCTCCTTTTCAGGGGTTTTGGGTAAAAGCATCCGCGACATCCCCTTCCCTCATCGTTTCAGAAAATGCCAAAACAACGGGCGGTAATTTCCTCAGAAAGGCTCAACCTGCTCAATCAACAGGACCTGTAATCACCCTTGAGCTAACGGGAGAAGGACTGTCTAAGCAAATGAATGTGATGCTGTCTTCCGGGGCCAATGTGAATAAGGATCCGTTTGATGCCTTTGAAATCACTCCATTTTCACTGAACCGTCTGGAGATTTTCAGTATGCTTACAGATGGTACCCCACTGGCCATCAATAACCTGCCTATGGATTTTGAGAATCGGTACCGTATTCCAATTGAAGTTCGCGGTTATCAAAACGGCGTTCCCCTTTCCGGCACGTTCCAGATCAAGCCATTAGGACTGAAACGAATTCCGGACGAATATGTACTGATCCTGGTCGATAACGAAACAGGAGAAGAAATAGACCTTCGGGAAGCCGAAAGCTATCAGTTTAACCACACCACGTCCGAGCGGTTTAAAATGGGATCACCAGACAACCGTAACAAGCTCGTGGCTCAGCAGGAAGAAACCCGGGGACGGTTTACCCTTATCATCAGTACCGAAGAAATCGAAGCCACGATTCCAAGAGATTTCTACCTCAATCAAAACTACCCCAATCCGTTCAACCCAAGTACCACCATCGAATTCGGGCTTACCGAAGTAGCCGATGTACGCCTTGATGTGTACGATATCCTTGGACGACGGGTAGAAACCCTGCTACGGGAAAACAGACCTGCCGGGAATTACCGGGTGGTGTTCCAGGCAAACGGTTTGGCCAGCGGCCTGTATTTGTATCGCCTGCAAGTAAACGACCGGGTGTTTGTCGAAAAAATGACCCTCATTAAATAGTCACTTCCCCCTTTACC
>JBCBST010000073.1:0-16164 GCA_039819115.1 Bacteroidota bacterium | reverse complement strand
ATTAAACAGGGAACCTTCGGTTGTATCCTGTTGAGCAACATTAAAATCCCGGAAATTTGAATTGGGTGTCCGCCATGGGCTTCCCGTCGTAAAACCAGCATTAGATGCTGCACTCCACTGCATGGGTAAACGGATATTCTCATCTGGTTTTTGTCCCAGCATCCCAACTTCTTCTCCATAGTAGAGATAGGGAATACCTGGCAGAGTGAGGTAGAGGGAGGCAGCCAGTTTGGCTTTATTAATATCCTGGCCCAGCACGTTCATTACCCTGTTCTGATCATGGTTGGTCAGAAAGGTTCCATATTGAAGAAATGGATAGGCATCGTACACTTTCTGCATTTGGGAAATCAGGCTGGAAGCCGTTCCTGAGTTTACCGCGTTCAGGATACTTCCCGCCAGATCGAATTCAAACGCATAATCCAATCTGTCGTTCGAGATATACTGGAGTACAATGTCGGTAGGCTCCCAGGCCTCGCCCACATTGAAGGCGTCTGCATTAATGTTTTTTACGTGGAGATTAAATTCTTCCCAAAAATCGAAAGTACCCTGTGTGTTCTTGAGGTTTCCATCGTCCTCATCAATGTAGAGTACAGCATCCTGTCTAAATCCATCCACTCCGACTTCTTCCAGCCAAAACGTGGCGGCAGAAAAGATAGAATCTTTAACAGCTTCATTGTCATAGTTGATATCGGGCATGCCTCCCCAGAACAAACCATAGTAATAGTCGCTATTGCGTTGATGCCATACCTGCTGTCCCCAGGGACCGCTGTATCCGGGGTTGGTATCCGACCACCGGTAAAAATCCCGGTAGAACGAATTGCCGCTGGCCGATTGCTGGAACCACGGATGCTGACTGGATGAGTGATTCATCACAAAGTCGATAATAACGGCGATGCCGCGTTCGTGGGCAGCATCCAGAAAAGCCTTGAATTCGTCCATCGTACCATATTGAGGATTAACCTCCCGGTAATCGGTAACATCATATCCATGATAACTGGGGGATGGATGAATGGGCATTAACCAGATTCCGGTGATACCCAGATCGGTGGTGGTAGTGGGATCACCATCGTTCAGATAATCCAACTTTTCCGTCATTCCGTTAAAGTCTCCGATGCCATCACCGTCAGAATCATAAAAACTACGCACGAAGATTTCATAGAACACCCGCTCATTCCACCATTTCGGTGACTCCAGCGTACGATCTTCTACAGTAATGTAGTTTTCGATGCGGAGGGTGTCGGCTGTGGAATCATTGCGTGCAATGAGCTGAACATCGTATGTGCCCGTAGAAGGGTAACGAATGGCAGGCGATCGTTCTGTACTTTGTTCTGGTGATCCTCCTTCAAAAAACCATTGAAACTCAGTGATTCGACCGGAAGATGTATTCTGGAAACTCATTAATCCGTTTGTAAATACGGTCGTACTGATCGCAGAAAACTGTGCTTTTGGCGGTCCGGTAGGGTCAGGTTCATCATTATAGAATACAGAGATCGTATTTTCACCCTGGGTTACCGCATAACTTCGATTTGGTCTACCACCCGCAAATTCTTCTTCACCTGACCAGAGGCCATTTTTTCTAAATTTAAACAGGATTTGCTGTCCGGCTTCAAATCCACCTAATTCTACAGCATATATGGTAGATGAATCAATGCGTTCCAACTGATCACCGGGTTCCCCCCAGCTATTAAATGTACCTGCAACATCTACAAAATCGGTATCGGGATCAAAATCATCCCGGTCTATCCAAACCTTCATATTTACTTCAAACCGGACCGAAACAGTTTGAGCATGTAGTAGCTGAAGACCGCTATAAAACATCATCAACAAGCAGAGCGAAACGCGCATTATCCTATCGTTTTTTTGATAAGGTAATGGTTACCCTACATAGTTGTTCGGGATGTAAGCACTTTCATTTTGGGATTTCCCAACCAAACACATACAACGAAAACCCCACAAAAATCAGGGCGGCTAACAAAGAAATAAAGTTACCGACCAGAAAATAGTCGTTCGATATAGCCGAGTTTTTATCGTCATGCAAACGGGTTCCAATCTTTAACGCACCGAAGGCGGTAATAACATGCGGGTAACCCATTAACACGCCGATGATGATGAAAATACGTTCCAATACTCCCTTAAACACCGATTTCCAACTATTTGTTGTAGGTCCCAACCACCGGTTAATGACCAGAAACAGGATATTTGTCAATACCTCCATGGTAACATACGCTACCAGCATGTGTTCCAGGTTCATCTTATACCAGGGTTAAAATGGAGGATTTGAGTAATTGGTATTCTTCAATCATAAGGGTTTTACGACGTTTCCATATTTGGGAACGGTTTTTGGAAAAGGCGTTTGCCACTTCGGTATTGTTTGCAGTTTGGAGCATGGCATGAATGATGGGATAATCGTCCTGTTTCCAGTTTGAGGAAATGCTGTCCAAAACCTGAAACATGTTTTGAACGGGTTGCTCGTTCGCACCTTCGTGCAATTTGATTTCAAACCGTTTACGATCTCTTTTTTTTGAACTAAGCATTTCTCTGGCCTTCGTGAGTCCTGATCCCATCATTTCGTACGCAATACGTTTGTTAATACGGGTTTCAATTTCACCGGTTAACAATACATAATGCAGTCTGAAGGGGAGACGTTGTTGCAATATTCGTTCTTCAAGGGAAAAGATCAGTCGCATACCTGCTGCCTCTGAATGGGCTACTCCCTGAAATTCATCACCTAATGTTATGGTAAGTGGAGACAGGATGTGATCTTTTTCCATTGTATTGGTTTCCTCAATGAGCTGTTTAAGCTGAACGCGTAATTTCTCCTGTTCGTAGTCTGAACTCGAAGAGATATCGCCCATAAGGATTGGGAAGAAATTAGCCATGAGTAAATGTATCAAAAAAAATGATACAAAGCTAATTGTTTCACTAAAAATGATACATAAGGGATGGTATCAGGAAAAGTGATACTCAAGAGACCGTATCTCAATACTCAAGAAGCCGGGTAAGCTGTGCATCAATTGCAACGGAGTTAAGGTATCCATCCTCTAGTTGCTTATTGAAAGGAATGGGGATATCCAGCGCACTGCAACGCATAACAGGGGCATCTAACCAGGAAAAAGCCTGTTCAGAAATGATAGCACTGACCTCACTCATAGGCCCCATGGTTTGGCTGGGTTCCTGAAGCAGTAACACTCTTCCTGTTCGCTTAACGGTATCCAGAATGGCATGCACATCCAGAGGGGCCAATGTGCGCAGATCCAGTACTTCAAGCTCAATGCCCTTGGTTTTAAAGGTCTCAGCGCGTTTAAGGGCCCAGTGTACACCCATGCCGTAGGTTATAATGGAGGCATCTGTTCCTGCTCTTCGAACCCGGGCTTTGCCTAATTCTTCATATTGAGGGTATTCAGGGACTGATTCTTTAAGGCTCCGGTACAATTTTTTATGCTCGAATATCAGAACAGGGTTTGGATCAATCATGGCACTAAACAACAGATTCTGGGCATCCTCAACAGTGGCTGGTACCACAATCTTAAGCCCGGAATGAGGCATAAACCATCCTTCAGGAGATTGGGAATGGAAAGGTCCGGCACCCACACCTGCGCCATGGGGAGCTCGAATAGTAATGTTGAGTGGGGGAGTCCAGCGGTAATGTGATTTGGCAATGTTCTGAATAATCTGGTTCATCCCGCAAGAGATAAAGTCGGCGAACTGCATTTCAACTACCGGTTTAAAACCGTCTAACGCAAGCCCAACAGCAGCCCCTAAAATACCAGACTCAATGATGGGAGTATTCCGGATACGTTCTTTACCGAAAGCTTCAACAAAACCTTCCGTAATTTTGAATACACCACCATATTCTGCGATATCCTGTCCCATCATAACAAAGCGTTCATCCTGGTGAAAACTGGTGTGTAGTGTATGCTGTATGGCATCAATAAAGCGACGAGATACCGCGGAGGTGGGATTATCCGACTGATGGGGAGGATGAGCAACCGCAAAAACAGAACCCGTTTCTTTTTTAACATCAAACAGGGGCTCCTCAGCGGTCAAAGCCTGATCCAGTTCGGGACGAAAAAGTGCTTCTACCTCCTTATAAATACCGGGAAAATCCTCTTCGGTAGCCAGTTCCTCTTCCACCATCCAGTGCTCCAGATTCATGATCGGATCTTTTTCCTCCCAGCTTCGCATAAGGGCGTCCGGGATGTAAGCGGTGCCTGAAGCCTCTTCATGTCCACGCATTCTAAAGGTATGTGCTTCAACAAGTACAGGCTTTCCTTTAAGAGCAAGTTTACGTGCTTTTGTTATGGTATCGATTACTTCAAATACGTTATTACCGTTCATACTTAATCCGTGCATACCGTAACCGACGGCACGTTCCACAAGGTGGTCACAGGCATATTGTTCACGGGTAGGCGTGGAAAGGCCGTATCCATTGTTCTCAATGATAAAAACCACAGGCAGATCCCATACCGCAGCCAGGTTTAAGGCTTCATGAAAATCGCCTTCGCTGGTGGCACCATCACCACAAAAAGAAAAGACTACGGATTGCTCCCCCTTTAATTGTTTGGCCAGTGCCAGGCCATCTGCAACGGGCATCATAGCTGCCAGGTGCGAAATCATGCCTACAATGCGATGCTCCAATACTCCAAAATGAAACGAGCGCTCCCGTCCCTGGGTAAACCCATCGGACTTACCTAACAGCTGGCAGAAGAGGGGATAGAAAGGCACGCGCCGGGTGGTAAATACCCCCAGGTTACGATGCATGGGTAGTATAAAATCTTCGGGTCTGGCGGTTAATCCCAGACCAACGGATATGGCTTCCTGCCCGATTCCCGAAAACCATTTCGAAATCTTGTTTTGTCGGAGCAGTTTCAACATCCGCTCCTCGATAAGACGTGGTAAAAGTAGCTCTCTATGAAGGTTGAATGCCTTGTTTCGAGTGATTTTTTTCGAAGTCTTAATCATTGAGTAATATGAATAATTCCTATCTTAGAAGGCTTTGGAATGCTTTGACCAGCTAAATGATTTGCCAAGTAAACATCTTAATGGGTAAATCTCAAAGTAAACCCTGAATCAATTTAAACTTTTACTAGACGTACTTGGAAGCATTAGGACGGCAGATTCTGGTTGAATTTTATGATTGCGAAAGCGGAAAACTAAATGATGTGCAATACATCGAAGAAGCTATGTTGGGTGCTACAAAAAAAGCGAACGCAACCATCATATCGCACAACTTCCATAAATTCAGCCCATATGGTGTAAGCGGGGTTATTGTTATTGCGGAGTCGCATGTGGCCATCCATTCCTGGCCAGAATATAATTATGCAGCCGTTGATATTTTTACCTGCGGTGAGACCATTGATCCCTGGGTGATTCAGGAGTCGCTTAAGGAAGCATTGGGTTCGGATAATACCTCCAGTATGGAAATGAAGCGGGGGTTATTTCGTGTGCCAACCGGTCAAAAGTTGTTATTTAAGCCCACTTCTGAATCTATTTCCAGTCATTAACAGGAAGCTATGCGAGAACTGACGCTTGGTCCCTCTACGGATCATCAAATGGTTAAAACACCAAACCTGTATGCATTAACAAAAGGGTCAGCAGAAGGCCGTACAAAGCTTAATGCCTTTGATAATGCGTTATTGGAAGCGAATGTTGGAGACACCAACCTGATGCGCATGAGTTCGATTCTACCCCCAACAGCGCAGGAATGCCCGATAGGAGACCTTGATCTTCCGAAAGGAGGGTTGATTCCGTTAGCATATGCGGCGATCGATTCAACTATACCGGGACAGCTCATTTCAGCTGCAGTAGCTATTGGAATACCTGATGATCCGTATGAGCCTGGCGTAATAATGGAATACGAAGATCATACGCATCTGGATTATGTGGAAGATATCGTACGTCAAATGGTAATGGATGCATTTGATTATCGTAAACGTGCGTTGAAAGAGATTAAGTTTTCAGGAATCGAGCATACCGTGGAAACCTGTGGTTCCGCCTTCGCAGCTGTGGTGCTTTGGTATGAATAAGGAAATGGCTCCATTCACCTTTAATGAATATTACAATGGGAAAACCGGTCTCAGCGTAGGGATTGAAGAAGTGCTTTTTTCAGAGCATACACCTTATCAGAAAGTTGAGGTACTCAAAACCGATACCTGGGGTAACCTGATGACCATCGATGATATGGTGATGCTGTCGGAGAAAGATGAGTTTGTTTATCACGAGATGTTAGCTCACGTCCCTATGTTTTCGCATTCCAATCCGAAAAAGGTGCTTATTATTGGCGGCGGTGATGGTGGTACGGCCCGGGAGGTGCTCCGACATCCTTCGGTTGAGTCAGTGGAACTGGTTGAAATTGATGAAGCGGTGGTAAGGGCGTCTAAACAGTATTTGAAGGAAGTAGGGGATTGGAGTCATCCCAACTTAAAGGTATTCATTGAGGATGGTATAGAGTTCATTCAGAATACAAAGAGCACCTACGATGTGATTATAATTGATGGTTCCGATCCGGTTGGTCCGGCTCAGGGACTTTTTCAGGATTCATTTATCGATGCTTGTCACCGTGCGCTGAACAAGGATGGAATGTTGGCTACACAAACTGAATCCCCCTGGATTCCTTCGTATCATTCCAGTATTCAAGAGGTGTTTCGGGGGTTAAGAAAAACATTTGATCATTCTTCTATGTATCTGGCCTACATCCCATTATATCCATCTGGTATGTGGAGTTTTGGACTCGCCTCTAAGATGCCCATTGCAGAAAAAGAACGGAACGAGCGTATTCGTACAGGTCTGAATGTATTTGAAATCCCGTTAAAGTATTACAACAAGGATACGCATATAGCTGCGTTTGCTTTGCCTAATTTTGTACGCGAAATTATAGGCTAACCGCTTCGTTAGCCCACAATGAGTTTTCGGTTTTTCCTTGTCCTTTTTTTTCTGTGCGTTTCATTTCCTCTTTTTGGGCAATGGAAGGTTATTGAGGGTGATCGTGTCATCGAAATACCCGATTCGCTTACCTCTATAAGCCTGGTTGACGCCCCTGATGTATTTCAGCTATGGATGTATGAGGATGGATATCTGAACGGGCGAGTCATACAAGTGGAAAGAGATTCCATCATTGTTAGCAGGGGGTGCAGGGTTGAGACTGGATTTGTTTACCTGCGTACAGATAGTCTCATCAGTGAAGAAAAGTCGCCGTTTACCTATCTCACGAAGTCATCAATCGAAACCTATATGAAGGGATTGAGAGCAGAACTGATCAACGATGGCTATCTCTATCACTCGATTGTGCTAGAGGAGATTAAGCAGGTGGGTGAGTGTGTGTTTGATGTATACCTCCGGATCGAAAAAAACAGCCCAGTCAGGGCTGGTTCCATTTTATTTTCCGGTAATACCATCAATAAAGATGAGTATCTGACTCGCATATCCGGGTTTAAGTCAAACGAGCCTGTAAATGAACTAAACCTCACTAAATGGCGCAGAAACCTGGTAACATCTAATATGTTCCGCACCGTCAGCGATCCCGTCGTTGTGGAAGAAGAAGGAGATCCCCTGGTGTTGTTTCGCGTGGAAGAACGCGCGTTAAATACGTTTGACGGAATATTGGGCTTTGTTCCATCACCGGATGGTGGAGGGGATGTAGTTGGTGAGGGTGTGGTTGCCTTATGGAATGTGTTCTCCCAGGGAAATGGAGTCAATCTGGCTTTTCGACGATTGCAGCCTGAGGTAACCCGCTTATCGGCTTCGGTGCACCAACAATGGATAGGAAGTATCCCCCTGGGTGGAAGTGTGTATATGAATCTCTTCCAGAACGATACAACCTATCAATCCAGGAACGGAGGTCTCACTGCCTGGTATCAACTATCACCCGGAATACGAATCACAGGTGGGGTGCAGTTTTCGAGTTCTATACAAGGGTCTGATCCGGATCGTTTTATAGAACCGGATGGCGACCGAAGATTGGCCGAGTTAGGTTTTGAGTATTCCACACTGGATAATGCCGAGCTGCCCCGTTCAGGGCTTTACATGAAAGCAGGGTTTGGTGTAGCTACAAAAAATGTGGATATCGATTCGGTTTCCGGGATCAATCAACAGGTACTCAACTCCCTTATTGAGTGGTACGTCCCTATTACAAACAAATCAAACCTTTTGTTTAGATCTACCAGTTATTTAATTGCAGCTGATGAAGTTACAGATAGTGATCTCTATCGTTTCGGAGGGGCCAAATCCTTAAGGGGGTTCAGAGAAGAACAGTTCCAGGCATCTCAGGTAAGCTGGACCGATGCAGAATATCGGTTTTTGTTGAATCCGTCTTCGTATCTGTTCGGTTTTGGAAGTATAGGATGGTTTGAACGCCCCCGGTTACTCACCGAGTCTACTGCTCAGTTTCAGACTTCAGATTGGCTGACAGCGTTAGGCTTTGGGTTAAGCTATCGGACAGCGGCAGGACGATTAACCTTTACGTATGCACTTACTCCTGAAGAAAGCGCAGCGAATGGGGTTATACACGTAGGTTTTATTACCGATCTGTAATTCCTATATTCCTCCACTTGCTTATAAAGAAAGACCGAGGGATTGGGCCCTTCGACGTCTTAGCAACCGTTCATCTGGTATGATGAAAAGGTGCTACTTCCCACATTATAGTTTAACTGGTCGTTTTTCTACCGATAAATGTGCCAGCCGAGCGATAATGACAGATAAGCCAATATTCCTTTTGCGCTCTTTCTGCTAAGCAAAGCTAATCCAATTGAAAAGAGTGACTATTCAAGACTTATTAAGCGAACGTATACTTATCCTGGATGGTGCCATGGGTACCATGATTCAGCGATGTAAACTGGAAGAGAAGGATTTCAGAGGAGATCGTTTTGCGGAACATGCACACGATTTGAAGGGCAATAATGATCTGTTGTCCATTACCCGTCCTGATGTGATTACCGAAATTCATGAAGCTTTTTTGGAAGCGGGCGCAGACCTGATCGAAACTAACACATTCAGTTCTACGAGTATTGCCCAGGAAGATTATGGACTTCAGGATCTGGCGTATGAGCTAAACAAAGTTTCAGCAGAACTAGCCAAAGCTGCGTGTCTTCGATTTAACGAGATAACACCGGATAAACCTCGGTTTGTGGTTGGTTCGATGGGACCAACGAATAAAACGGCTTCCATATCACCGGATGTGACCAATCCGGGCTATCGGGCCATAACGTTCGACCAATTAGAACTGGCCTATCGGGAACAAGCAGAAGGATTAATAGATGGGGGTTCTGATGTTCTATTAATCGAGACTATTTTTGATACGTTAAATGCAAAAGCCGCTCTTTTTGCTGTTAAAACGGTATTTGAAGAACGAGGAATGGAGCTTCCCATAATGATTTCCGGTACGATTACCGATGCCAGCGGCCGCACACTTTCCGGCCAAACCATGGAAGCATTTTTAATTGCACTATCTCATCATCCCTTGTTAAGCATCGGACTTAATTGTGCACTGGGTAGCCGCCAGTTACTCCCATACCTCAAATCGTTGAGCAATCTTAGTCCGTTTTATGTGAGTGCTTATCCAAATGCCGGTTTACCGAACGAATTTGGTGCCTATGACCAAACCCCTAAAAGAATGGGTGAAGAAGTAAAAGCCTACATCGATGGAGGCATAGTAAACATTCTGGGAGGATGTTGTGGTACAACACCAGAGCACATCAGGATAATGGCTGATTTAGCAGTAGGTGCCGTTCCAAGAAAACGCTCCATATCGGGAGTTGCTGAATGAATTCGCTCCCCTTGAGCCTGAGTGGCCTTGAGCCTTTGGTTGTCACAGAGAATTCCAACTTTATAAATGTTGGAGAGCGGACCAACGTCACGGGCTCTAAACGATTTCTGAACCTTATTAAGGCACAGGATTACGAGGCAGCACTGCATGTTGCGCTGGATCAGGTGAGGGGAGGTGCACAGATTCTGGATGTTAACATGGATGAGGGCATGCTTGACAGTGCCCATGAAATGACAACATTTCTAAACTTGATCGCTTCTGAGCCTGAAATAGCCCGTATTCCTATTATGATCGATTCTTCGAAATGGGAGGTCATCGAAGCGGGATTGAAGTGTGTACAGGGAAAAGGGATCGTGAATTCGATCAGCTTGAAAGACGGGGAAGAGGAATTTCTCAAGCGGGCCTCGAAAGTCCGAAAATACGGTGCTGCTGTCATCGCTATGGCGTTTGACGAGCAAGGACAAGCCGATAGTTATGAACGCCGGATTGAGATATGTAAGCGGGCCTATACCTTGTTAAGAACACAGATTGGGTTTCCCGCGTCTGATATTATCCTGGATCCGAACATATTTCCGGTAGCTACAGGAATGGAAGAACATCGATGTAATGCTCTTGATTTCTTTCTGACCGCGAAATGGATCAGGGAACACCTGCCCGGAGCGCATATTATTGGTGGGGTCAGCAATGTCTCGTTTTCATTCAGAGGGAATAACCGGGTAAGGGAAGCCATGCATGCCGCTTTCTTGTATCACGGCATACAACATGGAATGGACATGGGTATTGTGAATCCTACTATGCTTGAAGTCTACGATGAGATTCCCAAAGACCTGTTGGATCGTGTGGAAGATGTGTTATTAGATCGTGCGGATGATGCCACGGAGCGTTTGTTAGATATTGCAGAGTCTTATCAGGAAAAGGGTCGGGTTAAAGAACAGAAAACGGAAGAATGGCGTGAAGCGCCTGTTGAGGAACGGTTATCGCATGCGCTGATCAAAGGAATAACAGATCATATTGAATCGGATACAGAAGAAGCAAGGCAGAAGCTCGAAAGTCCTCTGGAAGTGATTGAAGGCCCGTTAATGTCGGGTATGAATGTGGTTGGCGATCTGTTTGGCTCTGGCAAAATGTTTCTTCCCCAGGTCGTGAAGAGTGCCCGGGTAATGAAACAGGCGGTGGCGTATTTAACACCCTTTCTTGAGGAAGAAAAAGCCAGTCGAAAGGGAGCTTCCAATCAGAAGAAAATTCTGATGGCCACCGTCAAAGGTGATGTGCATGATATAGGGAAAAATATTGTGGGAGTGGTATTAGCATGTAACAATTATGAGGTAATCGATTTGGGCGTGATGGTTCCCGCCGACCTTATTCTTGATGCGGCTGTGGAACACAACGTCGACGCTATCGGACTTAGCGGACTCATTACTCCCTCGTTAGATGAAATGGTATATGTGGCCAAAGAAATGCAGAATCGAAGTCTTAATCTGCCACTTATCATTGGTGGGGCCACCACATCAAGGGTCCATACAGCGGTAAAAATAGACCCTGGGTATAAAGGTCCGATTGTTCATGTGCTGGATGCGTCTAAAGCAGTAACGGTAATGGGAGAGGTCTTACATCCTAAAAAAGGCCCCGGCTTCGTCAAACAAATAAAGGAGGAGTATGATCTGGTCCGGGTAGAGCATAGAAACCGATCAGAGAAGCAAGTACTCATTCCTTATCTTGAGGCCAAACAGAATAAAACATCCATACACTGGGAAGGATATCAGCCCAAACAGCCATCGTTTCTGGGAACCCGGGTATTTGAATCATATGATCTGGGTGAGTTAAGGAATTATATAGACTGGGGACCATTTTTCAGGACCTGGATGCTGGCCGGCAAGTTCCCTAACATTCTTAGTGATGAGGTCGTGGGTAAAGAGGCCACCGGTTTATACGAGGACGCCCAGGTAATGCTTGACCGCATTATCAAAGATCAACAGCTAAAGGCGAACGCCGTAATTGGGTTTTTCCCGGCCGTAAGCCTTGGTGAGGACGTGGAGCTTCTTCGACCCGAAAATCCACGGGAGGCGTTGGAAACGATCCATTTTCTGAGGCAACAAACCAAGAAACGAGCCGGTCAGCCCAATGCCAGCCTGGCTGATTTTATAGTACCGAAAGAAACGGGAATAACCGATTATCTTGGATTTTTCGCGGTTACAGCAGGTATAGGTATTGAAGCTTTAATCGAAGAGTATAAACGTAATCACGATGATTACAGCAGTATTATGCTGAAAGCACTTGCCGATCGTCTGGCTGAAGCCTTTGCTGAACGCATACATGAGCGGGTTCGAAAGGAATTCTGGGGATATGCAGTGAAAGAATCGTTTTCAAATGACGAGCTTATTGCGGAGTCCTATACGGGCATTCGTCCTGCACCGGGGTATCCGGCCTGCCCCGACCATACCGAAAAGAGAACGCTGTTCAACCTGCTTAATGTAGAACAGGAAACGGGCATCTATCTTACGGAATCATGTGCTATGTACCCCGCTTCATCCGTCAGTGGATATTATTTTGCACATCCTGAGTCTTCCTACTTCAGAGTAGGTAAGCTGGGAGAAGATCAGGTAGAGTCGTACACCCAGCGTAAAAAACAAACAAAAGAAGAATCGGAGCAATGGCTGGCTCCCTATTTAAGCTATTCATCGTAACCTGTTATGAAAGTTACCACACATATTGAGCAAGCTAAGGGTAAAACCTTGTTCAGTTTTGAAGTTCTTCCCCCTTTAAAAGGCGATAACATCAAAACTCTGTTTGACCATATCGATCCATTAATGGAGTTTAAACCTCCCTTTGTGGATGTAACCTACCACCGGGAAGAATACCAGTATAAAAAGCTTTCTAACGGACTCATGGAGCGTAAAACGGTACGCAAGCGACCAGGTACGGTAGGTATGTGTGCAGCCATCCAGAACAAGTACAAAATCGATGCTGTACCCCATATTATTTGTGGAGGTTTTACGCGGGAGGAAACCGAAAACGCTTTGATCGACCTGGATTTTCTTGGTATCTGTAACGTACTGCTGATCCAGGGGGATACCAAAAAGCCGGAGCGGGAGTTTGTACCCGAACCGGACGGACATGAATTTGCGTCAGACTTAATTGAACAGGTGGTGTGTATGAATAATGGGCGTTACCTGGACGATGAACTGGAGAATGCAAATCCGACCAATTTTTGTGTAGGGGTAGCGGGGTATCCGGAGAAGCACTTTGCGGCACCAAACCTGGAGACCGATCTTCATTATCTAAAACAAAAGGTTGAAAAGGGGGGGGATTACATTGTAACCCAGATGTTTTTTGACAATAAACGGTTTTTCGACTTTGTTGCACGATGTCGGGAAGCGGGGATCACCGTGCCTATTATACCGGGATTAAAACCCATCACAACCATCAAGCAGGTGACGATGCTGCCCCAAATCTTCCACATTGATATACCCGTTGATTTATCTAAAGAAGTACTCGCCTGCAAAACCAATGAAGAAGCCAAACAAGTAGGTATTGAGTGGTGTATTGCCCAATCTAAAGAGCTGATGGAAGCGGAGGTACCCAGTCTTCATTACTATAGCATGGGGAAGTCGAAATCGGTGTATGAGGTTGCAAAGGCGTTGTTTTAACGCGGCTTCTTTTTTCTGGAGGTTGGAGGATTTTCTTTGAACCGGATAATGGTTTTTATTTTTGACTCCATCGATTTAACGCGGTTCATGGCATGAATAAGTCCTCGCTTTTTGCCGTCAGTGAGTGCTTCGTACCATTCCTGCACTTCCTCGTTGTCAGCTAGAAAGTCCAGTAATTCTTCAGGTTCGTCTACTCCAAGCGGACTAAAATCGACGCGTAGCTCTACATCAACCATACTCCCCAACTGCAGTTGAAGCTCGTTCAGATACCGTTTGGCAATGATGATGTAAAAGTCTCCATTCCCCAGTGGGTTCAAAGCAGCCGAAAGGGTAATTCTTCCATTAAGAACACACTTTACTCTGGGTCGGGTACCATCGAACTGTTCGCTTACCGCTTTTTCCACGATAATAACGCTCATACCCCCCATGTTTGGAGCCAATTGACTAATGGGTAACTCAAGATACAGGTCCATGTAAGTATTCTTTTGTTTAGAGGTGGTATACAGTACTTTTACAGAATCTATCCATACATAATGCGGTTTATGATGAAACGTTCATTTTTAGCACTTTTTCTGCTTTTTTATGTTCAGGATGCATTCGGACAAAGCGTTCGGGTTTCAGGGGTGGTAAGTGATGCGGAAACGGGAGAGCTGTTAATTGGTGTGAACGTGTTTTTTGATGAAACCACCAACGGAACAGCTACCGATGACCTTGGCTACTATACACTGAGCAACATCCCGCTTGGTAAATCAAAGCTCGTTTTTTCGTATCTGGGCTTTGAACGTGTTGTGATCACACTTAAGGATGTACCAAAAGCGGATACGACCATTCATGTAAAGTTAAGAGCAGAATCGTTAGATCTGCCTTCGATTACTGTTTCAGGGAGCAGGAAGGCGTGGAAAAAAAATCTTAAACGGTTTAAAAAGGTTTTTTTAGGGGATACGAAAAATGCAGATAAGACCAAGATCAAAAATCCTGAGGTCCTTCGGTTCTCAAAAGATGGTGAACGATTTTCAGCAATTTCTGTCGAGCCTTTAATCATTGTCAACAAGGCACTCGGTTATGAGATCGAGTACCAGATCGAGGAATTCTATTCCGAAGAAGAGACTGTTAAAATTCAGGGGTTTACCCGGTTTTACCCTCTATCAGGTTCAAAAAAGGATGAAACAAAATGGGTCAGCGAAAGGAGACGGGCATATAACGGTTCATTCCGTCATTTTATCTACACGTTGAGTTCTCCGGATAGCAGCTTTTATGAGAAATCCGGGTTTCAGGTATATTATCTCGATAAACAGGGGTTGAACGATCCTTCTCCAGTAGATCTGTCAACCATAAAAAAGGCGTCTGATTTTTATAAACAAGACCCGAATTCAAATCTGTTAGTGTTACATAAACCGGAAAAGTCGAAGATTTTAGCTGTGTTGTACACCAGAGAAAATCCCGAACGTCGATTATCTATGCTGTACCAACAAATGAATGAAAATAATCAGGGTTCCTGGATTGAATTTTTTGGTAAAGATGCATCACTGGATGCGCGCACCGGACTATTGTTTCCCTTTTCACAAATCAGACTGAACGGGTATTGGGGAATAACCGGTAGAATTCCCGAGTTATTACCGAAGAATTATAAACCAGGGCATTCCTAATCCGAACAAAACAGGGTTTCTTCTGTTCGGTTTATTGATGTAAGCGTTGGTTCATAGTAGAGGGTAAGCACGACGTCGAATTCGTTTACGGCTTCTTCACACAGGGCACGAAAGACCCGTTTGTGATACCATGTGGATGGGTAGGGTGGGACGCGAAGAGTAGCCAGCATAAAATTATTCATATCCATACTCAGATCCTGATTATCCAGTTCTTGTTGAAGGTGTGTAGGAAAAGACTGTGCTATCGAATCACTAAAAAAAAGGGTGGAGCGTACCTTATTACCTGAATAGAGGGCATGAGAAGCCTGTTTAGGCCACAAACCAACAGTGCTTAAGAGAGGTAAAACGCCAAGCAACACCAAGAATACCCACTGTATTGGTTTTTGGGTGAGAGAAGCATTCCATTGGATAAGCGTAACAGGTTGTGCTTGGAAGACAGCGAATAAAAGGATACAGAATGAGATGTTCCAGGGCCATACCACACGATTAAAACTACGCCCGGTAGGTCCTAAAGAAGCCAGAATGAAAAGATGCATCACAATCAGGATAACACATCCCAAACGCTGTGTTTTTCTGAATAGGATCAAAACACCAGCTGCAAGCTCGATCGTGGCAACAAACCATCCTATGCCATACGAGATCAGAAACTCATGGCTTATAACGTGTTCAAAAGGCTCCATGAGCCATGGAAGGGTTTCGTAATTAAAGGTAGCATTCAATTTTTGCCAACCACTACCTATATATATGAGAGCAAGTCCAAGGCCTGCTAATCGTAGTCCTTGTTTGCTATCGGCATCATTCGTCAGACAGGGTACAAGTAGGATCAGGTAATAATACACCCAGGGTTGAAAGCGCGAAACATCAAGAATGATGAGGAATAATACCAAACAGACCATGACCAGGTAACTGCTCTTCCTGTACCTGGGTAATGCTAACACGAACACTCCGCATAAGACAACAAGCGCAAACAAACCGATATGGAAAACGAATGGAAGTGACAGGCCAGATAAAGCAGGGATAAGCGGATGAATACGGTGTTCAACCAACCATAAAGGGTAAGAAAGAAGCATACCAACACAGAACCCTGATATGAGTATACATCTCAAAAGAG
>JBCBST010000072.1:0-16235 GCA_039819115.1 Bacteroidota bacterium | reverse complement strand
TACACAAATAACGTATTCAACAGCGAAATGAAAATAGCAGGAAAAGAAAATACATCACTACCCACTACCTACTGACAACTGCCTACTGACAACTGACTACTGATAACTACCCTCACCCCAACTCCTTTCTCAATCTTGCCACTGGTTCGTTAAGCTGCTCCCGGTATTTACTCACCGTTCTTCGGGCCACTTTATATCCACGATCGCTGAGTGCTTTAGCCAGAGCCTGGTCGCTCAACGGTTTGGACTTATCCTCCTGATCAATGATCTCCTGCAATGCATTCTTCACTTCCCGGTTCGATACTTCTTCTCCACTCTCGGTTTCCAGTCCTTCGTTAAAAAAGTACTTCAGTTCATACACCCCAAAATGAGTCTGAACATATTTTCCATTCACCACCCGGCTTACCGTGGAAATATCCATGCCGATCCGTTCTGCTACATCCTTTAAAATCATCGGGCGGATACCGTCTCCGTACTTGAAGAAATCCTCCTGAAGTGCCACCATCGTTTTCATGGTATTCATAAGGGTATTCTGACGCTGCCGGATGGAATCGATGAACCAGTTTCCCGAATCAATTTTATTTTTGATAAAGCTCTGAGTCTGGCTATCGCTCTTGGTCTTTTTGGCTTTGATCTGTTCCCACATTTCGGAGTACTCGGGCGAGATGCGTAAACTGGGTGCATTCCGCTGATTCAGGTTAATCACGAATTCCCCCCGGCTGTTATCGCCGGTATCTTCAGCCTGCCAGTATACTTCGAAATCGGGTTCAATATAATTGGACGTTTCTTCCAGCCCCTCCGACTGTGCACCCGGCCGGGGATCCATATGCCGGACGGCCTCGAAGGCTTCCTTTAACTCTTCCTCTTCCACATTCAGACGCTGAAGGAGTTTCCCGAAATTCTTCTTTTCAAAAAATCGCCAGTGATCCCGGATCATCTGAATAGCAACGGTACGCCCGGCTAAATCGTCAGGACTTTGTTCTAATTGTACAAGAAGGCAGTCCTGGAGGTCAACCGATGCAATGCCGATCGGATCGAGAAGCTGGATTTGTTTGCGGATGCGATCCACATCATCCGCCTCAAAATACACGCCATGGTTAAAGGCAATATTGTCTGCCACGGCTTCAAAATCCCGCCGGAAATACCCATCTTTGTCCAGCGAACCGAGAATCTGGGCAGCAATCAGGTCTTCGTCTTCCTCCAGGTTGAGGAGGGCAACCTGTTGTTCCAGCTGTTCCAGTAAATTGGTATGGTAAGCGTCGGGTAGGTCGATGATTTCCTGCAATTCCTGGGCATAACTTGCCGAATAGTTCTCACCATCAAATTCGGTGTTCATATCGAATTCGTCCCAATCCACCTCATGCTCTTCAAGGGTTTCCAGGCCGATGTCGTCCTCATCTTTTTCGCTATCGGTACGTTCCGGCTCTTCTAAAGAGGATGAAGGTTCCAGGCGTTCCTCCGCCATATCCATTGCATCCATTTGTTCCAGGACGGGATTAAGCTCCATCTCCTCCTTTATGCGCTGCTCCAGGGCAATGGTGGGCAGTTGTAATAGCTTAATGTACTGTAGCTGCTGAGGAGACAGTTTTTGCTGCAGAGACTGCTGCTGGCGTTGACCAAGTTGTTGCCTGTTACTTAGCATGTTCGTCTTGTTCCCGAATATGAATGCAACAAGCCAGGAATTCATCATACCATTCCTGACCATATCGTCGAACTAATGGCTTTTCGAGGAATTCTGCAAGATAAACGCCTTCCTGTTCTCCCTTTTCGCAGGCAGCTGAGCAAAGGGCAGGCACATATTCGAAGTTAGCGTAATCAAAATCAGCAATTCGTTTTAAACGAACCGGGAATAAGTGGCAGCTCAGTGGTTTCTCCCAGTTAAAGCGCCCTTCGAAATACGCTTTCTGGATGGTGCAATAGGCAATTTCGTTCTCGTCGTACTGAACAAATACGCACTCCTGGTTATCTACTGTGGCAAGTTCGTAGCCGGCTTTTTCACTCCCAATTACCACGCCTTCCCGGTCGGCTACTTCTATGGCTTCTGGTCTAAGGTCGCTGGCCAGGGTGCGATAGGCCTTGTGCAAAATCGGGATTTCTGATTTGGACACCGGTGCTCCGGCATCACCAACCACACAACAAGCGCCTTTGCATCGTGGGATATCGCAGGCGAATTTAGCCGTTGCGATATCATCCGCCAGTACCGTATTCTGAATGTTGAACATATACTAAGATACGAATCTCGTCTTTATTCTTATTCCGTGATCACAGGCTATTTTGACGAAGTCCTTGTATTCTTTGTTACCGGTTGTTGTTTTATTTCTAGTCCACGCCGTAAAAACCCGATTGAAACTGTTTACAGGATAATCCCGTCCGTTATTCTATATTACACTACTCTTTCACTAACGGGACCTACACGTGATTAAAACTAAACCTCTTATTGCAGGCGCATTATGTGCGTTTGTTCTTAGCTGCTCTGCACCAAAACAGGATTTCCAGGTCGACTACGAAAAATTCACCCTGGATAATGGCCTTGAAGTCATTTTTCATACCGATACCTCTGATCCGGTAACAGCCGTGGCCCTCACCTTCCACGTAGGCTCGGCCCGGGAAAAGGAGGGTAAAACAGGATTTGCCCATTTATTCGAGCACTTGTTATTCCTGGAATCTGAAAACCTGGGTAAAGGCGGACTGGATGCCATGAGCAGCCGCATTGGAGGGTCCGGCGCCAACGGATCGACCAGCCGGGATCGTACCAATTACTTTCAAACGGTACCTAAAGATGCCCTTGAAAAAATGATCTGGGCCGAAGCCGATAAACTGGGCTATTTCATTAACACGGTTACCGAACAAGTGGTAGCCAAAGAAAAGCAGGTCGTAAAAAACGAGAAGCGCCAGCGTGTTGATAATGCAGCATACGGTCACGCCAATTACGTGATCGGAAAAAACCTGTACCCCGAAGGGCACCCCTACAACTGGCAGGTGATTGGCTCTCTGGAAGATCTCCAAAATGCCACACTGGCTGATGTGAAAGAGTTTTATGCACAGTGGTATGTGCCAAATAACGCAACCCTGGTGATTGCCGGTGATTTTGATACCGAGCAGGCCAGAGCATGGGTGAAAAAGTATTTTGATGAAATTCCGAGGGGGGAGGAGATCCGTCCTCAACCCAAAATGCCGGTTTCGCTTACCGAAACACGGGTCTTAGGCTATGAAGATAACTTTGCACGCCTTCCGGAAATCCGCATGACATGGCCTACCGTCGAAACCTACCATCCCGATTCTTATGCCCTTCAGATTTTGTCCGAATTGTTGACGAACGGGAAAAAAGCACCCTTCAATAAAGTGCTGACAGACGAAAAGCAGCTTTCATCCACCGTGTTTATGTTCGATCAAAACTCAGAGATAGCCGGCGAAAAGACGCTCCTGGTACGGGCTTATCCGGGTAATGATCTGGACGACGTAAAAACCGCGATTGATGAAGCGTTTACCCGTTTTGAGGAAGAAGGATTTTCTGAATCTGATCTGGAACGCATCAAAGCCGGCATAGAAACCGATTTCTATAACGGACTATCCAGCGTATTGGGAAAGGCCTTTCAGCTGGCTCAGTACAATATTTTCGCAGATGATCCGGGCTTCATCAACCAGGATATCAAGAATGTACTCGCGGTTACAAAAGATGATATTCAGCGAGTGTACGAGCAATACATTAAAGGGCAGCCTTACGTAGCCACGAGCTTCGTGCCCAGAGGTCAAACCGATCTGATGCTGAGTAATGCACAACCTGCCGAGGTGGTGGAAGAACAAATTGTACAGGGTGCCGCGGGTGAAGACTTCGTCCTCCCTGATGCCACCGAGTACGAACGCACCCCATCCAGTTTCGACCGTACCCAGGAGCCACCGTATGGTAACGCTGCTGAGGTTACCGTTCCTTCTACCTGGATGGCTGAGCTGAGTAATGAAATGGGCGTGTATGGTATCGAGAATAAAGAGTTGCCCCTGGTTCAGTTCCGGTTAGAGATTGACGGGGGCTTACTCCTGGAATCGGCAGAAAAAACCGGGGTGTCTAACTTATTGGCTCAGGTTATGATGAAAGGAACGGCCAACAAAACACCGGAAGAGCTGGAAGAAGCCATTGATATGCTGGGGGCTTCCATTTCTGTTAATGCGGGTCGCCAAACCATGACCATATCGGGAAATTCACTGGCCCGGAATTACCTGGCTACGCTTGACCTGGTGGAAGAGATTTTACTGGAGCCACGGTGGGATTCGACCGAGTTCGAACTGGCAAAGCAAAACACATTGAGTCAGATTGCTCAGCAATCGGCTAATCCGAACGCCATTGCTTCTAACGTGTTCAACAAGCTGGTGTATGGGGATGACCATATTCTCTCGTACAACGCCATCGGAACGGTGCAAAGCGTGGAGTCGATCACCCTCGACGACCTCAAATCCTATTATGCACAAAACATCAGCGCCAACCTGGCTGATTTTCATATCGTGGGCGCTATTTCTGAGGCGGAAGCACTGGGTTCGCTAAGCGATTTGGAAGGAAAATGGGCTTCGAATGATGTGGAACTGCCCGAGTTCGAAGAGCCGGAAGACCTCGACCAGTCAAAAGTGTATTTCTACGATGTGCCCGACGCCAAACAATCAGTAATCCGGTTTGGATACCTGGCTTTACCAGAAACCGATGAAGATTATTATCCGGCTACGGTTATGAACTATATTCTGGGCGGTGGTGGATTTGCATCGCGCCTGACCCAGGAGCTTCGGGAGGGTAAAGGGTATACGTATGGCATTGGCTCCGGCTTTTCGGGTTCCACCATACCTGGTGCATTCAGCATTTCCAGTGGGGTGAGAACGAATGTAACCTATGAATCCGCCGATCTTGTGAAATCGATTTTGAAGGAGTACCCCAATACCTTCAGCGACAAGGATCTGGAAACCACGAAGAGCTTCCTGCTCAAAAGTAACGCCCGTCGTTTTGAGACACTCGGTGCAAAGCTCAACATGCTGCAAGATATGAGCGACTATGGATGGGAAGCCGATTATGTGAAGGACCGGGAACAAATTGTACGCGACATCACCAAAGAAGACATTCGGGACCTGGCCGTGCAATACGCCGATGCCGATCGAATGATCTACGTGGTGGTAGGAGATGCAAAAACCCAGATGGATCGCCTGGAAGCACTAGGATATGGAAAACCGGTTCTGGTAAACGAGCGATTTAAAGAAGGGAACTAATCGCCGGGTTCAACGCATAATCATTTTGTTATGAAGGAAGTCTGTTAAGCGATACGGACTTCCTTTTTTTATATTCCCATCCCAAAAATCATAAATCACTGACCGAACCATGAGTGCACTCGAAGCTTCTGTACAACAAAAAGTAGATCAATGGCTGACTGGAAATTACGACCAGGAAACCAAAGACTGGATTAATGATCAGCTGGAAGCCGGAAATCACACCGAGTTGACCGATGCATTTTATAAAGATCTTGAGTTTGGTACTGGTGGGTTGCGTGGTATTATGGGCGTGGGTTCCAACCGGGTGAATAAATATACCTTTGGAGTGGCCACCCAGGGGTTAAGCAATTTCTTAAAGAAAACGTATCCCGGTCAGGAGTTAAAAGTGGCCATAGCGCACGACAGCCGGAACAACTCTGACACGCTTGCCCGCATCGTAGCCGATGTCTTTTCTGCAAATGGCATTCAGGTCTACTTTTTTGAAGCACTGAGACCCACCCCGGAGCTTTCATTTGCTATCCGCGAGTTAGGCTGCCAAAGTGGGGTGGTGCTTACTGCATCGCATAACCCTAAAGAATATAACGGCTACAAAGCCTACGGGGCCGATGGTGGCCAGTTTGTAGCCCCGTATGACAAGCAGGTGATGGAAGAAGTGCAACATATCGCTTCTATTGATGATGTGAACTTTGAACGCAACGACGCGCTCGTTGAGGTAATCGGGAAAGACATTGACGATCGCTACCTGGAAGAGCTCGCTAGGCTTTCCGTTTCTAAAGAGGCCATACAGCGCCAGCATGATGTAAAGATTGTGTTTTCGCCCATTCACGGCACAGCCGGTACTCTGGTACCTCCTGCACTGGAAGCGTATGGGTTTACGAATGTTGCCGTGGTTGAAGAGCAAATGCAGCCCGACGGCAATTTCCCTACCGTGGTGTATCCAAACCCGGAAGAAAAAGAAGCCCTTACTATGGCTATGGACCTGGCCCGGTCGTTGGATGCCGAACTGGTTATGGCCACCGATCCTGATGCAGACCGGATCGGGATTGCCGTTAAAGACGATAAGGGCGAGTGGGTGCTGTTAAACGGAAACCAGACCGGTTCTCTCATCATCAACTACATGTTGAAAGCCTGGAAAGAGGCCGGTAAACTGACCGGAAAAGAATACATCGTTAAAACAATTGTGACCAGCTACCTGATGGATCGCATCGCCGAATCGTATGGAGTGACTTGTTATAATACCCTAACTGGTTTCAAGTATATCGGCGAACTGATGACTCGTCTTGAGGGTAAAGAACAGTTTATTGCGGGTGGGGAAGAGAGTTACGGGTACCTGATCGGAGAGCATGTACGCGATAAAGACGCCGTGGTATCTGCGGTGATTATTGCCGAGATGACGGCGTACTATAAAGATAAGGGAAGTAGCTTGTACGAGGCCCTGGTTGATATGTACGTGGAACATGGGTGTTACCAGGAAAAACTGGTATCGGTGACTAAAAAAGGAAAAGCGGGCGCCGAAGAAATCCAGCAAATGATGATAAACTTCAGGCAGAACCCTCCGAAAACGTTGGGTGGTGACCGCGTGGTTGTGATGAAAGACTACCAGATTGCGGAAGAAAAGCAGTTGGAAACCGGGAACACGACGCCTATCGACTTGCCAAAAGCAAATGTACTCCAGTTTGTTACTGAAACTGGCGGACTGGTTTCGGCCAGACCATCCGGAACGGAACCCAAGATTAAATTCTATTGCAGTGTAAATGCACAGCTGGATTCAGCTTCCGGGTATGATGCCCTTCAAAAGCAGCTTCAGGATAAGATAAACGTCATGATTACCGACTTAACATCCTGAGTAACCTAGGCAAGTTCAAACATCTTGCCTGCTTTTTGAATGACAATGCCTTTCATCTCCAGCCGGAGAAGAAGGACCAGAAGCTGGCTGGTACTCATCGACAGACGATCAGCCAGTTCATCAATCTGAATGGATTGTTCTTCCAGAGTTCTGCACAGGGCCTGGCTTTCGGAGTCCAGATCCATCAACTTCCAGTCGGCATGCTTTGGTTCAGGTAGATCGGCTCTGGATAAGGTATCGGCATGATGTTCCAGGGGAAGTTCTTCCAGGATATCATCAACCGTTTGAACCAGTTTTGCTCCGTTTTTGATGAGGTAATTACATCCTGAACCTTGAACATTATCCAGGGCATGTGGAGCGGCAAATACCTCACGGTTTTGATCCAGTGCAAGATCAGCTGTAATCATGCTACCTCCCTGAATAGCCGATTCGGTTACGAGCACACCCAGGCTTAACCCGCTGACGATACGGTTACGCAGGGGGAAGTTGCCGGCATCGGGTGGGGTGCCCGGAGGACATTCAGTAAGCACTGCCCCGCCGGATGCGATGATTTGATTGGCAACAGCGGCGTGCCTGGAGGGGTACAATACATCGATACCTGAACCCAATACGGCCACGGTACAGCCATCGTGTTCCAGCGCCATTTGATGAGCAGTGACATCAATACCGTAGGCTAAACCCGAGTAAATGCACAGGTCCTGCTGAACGAGCTGCTGTACCAACTGTTGGGTTATCTTTTTTCCGTAAGAGGTAGACTGTCGGGTTCCGACCACAGCTATTCCCGGTTTGGAGAGGGCTTCCGGGTTACCTTTCACCCATAGCAAAACCGGAGGGTCGTAGATCTGTTTGAGCTGGGTTGGATATCGGTCGTCCATCAGCGTGATGAGCTGTGAACCATTCCGGTCCGTTTGGGCGATGAGCTTTTCAACGGCTGCCCAGTCCTTAAACGATAGCACGGCCAGGGCCGAAGCTTCTCCAATACCTTCTACCGCCCGAAGTTCGGCTTTGGTTCGTTTAAAGATGGATGCAGGGTCGTTAAAGTGCCGGATCAGGAGGCGTACTCTCCGGGCCCCTAATCCATGGATTAAACTTAAGGCAACGAGCGCCTCAAGGGTCGGATTCGTTTTCGAGGTTCTTGACATATTGAAGCAATTTCCAGAGTGTTTCCTTCAACTCATCCATCCCAAATCCCGTAGCTGAAGAGATAGGAATTACGGGAATTTTGTCTTCAAAGTGAACCGGTTTTTCCAGTTTAAATCCCTGTTTTAAATCCATCTTTGTTATACAGAGCACCCGCGGCTTGTCCAGTAAATCGCTCCGATAGGCTTTCAGCTCATTCAGGAGTGCCTGGTACTCGTATTCTATATCCGAATCACAACTTACCATGAACAGCAGTATGTTATTCCGTTCAATATGGCGAAGAAACTGTATGCCCAATCCTTTTCCTTCGTGAGCTTCTTCAATGATTCCGGGTATATCGGCCATTACAAAACTGCGGTAGTCCGAAAATGTAACCACCCCGAGGTTGGGTTCGAGCGTTGTGAATGGATAGTCCGCAATTTTAGGCTTAGCCTGCGACAAGCTGGAAAGCAGGGTGCTTTTACCGGCATTGGGGAATCCTACAAGACCTACATCGGCAATGAGTTTCAGTTCCAGTTCAACCACCCGTTCTTCACCGGGTTGTCCCTCCTGCGCATATTGGGGAGTTTGATTGGTGGCACTTTTAAAATGCCAGTTTCCCAGTCCTCCTTTTCCTCCCTTGGCAATAATCAGTTCCTGTCCGTCTGTGGTAATCTCCCCAATGCGTTCTTTTGTCTCAGCATCGAAGGCTACGGTTCCCAGTGGGACATCCAGGTAAATGGTGAGGCCGTTTGCACCGGTTTTACGTGCCCCGGCGCCGTGTTCGCCCCGTTTGGCTTTGATGTATTTCTTGTACCGTAAATCGAGGATGGTATTGAGCTGCGGATTTCCCCTCAGGGTGATGTTTCCGCCACTGCCGCCATCGCCACCATCCGGCCCGCCTCTCGGGACAAACTTTTCCCGTCGGAAGTGAAGGGAGCCGTCACCACCGTTACCTGCAGTTACATAAATTTTGGCGTAGTCGGCAAATCGCATAACAGGGTTATAGCTTCTCCATCACATAATCCGTTAGCATTCTGAACAGGTGGCGACGTGTGTTTCCACCATAAATTCCATGATTTCGATTCGGGTAAAACATGGTGTCGAACTGTACATTGGCTGCGACCAACGCATTCACCATTTCAACCGCATTTTGAAAATGTACGTTATCATCACCGGTGCCATGAACCAATAAATAGTCCCCTTTAATGCGCGCTGCTTTAGATAATGGCGCATTATCATCGTAGCCGTCCGGGTTAAGCTGAGGGGTTTGCATGAACCGTTCGGTGTAAATCGTATCATAAAATCGCCAGTGGGTAACCGGAGCTACAGCGATGGCCATGGAGAATACATCATTTCCATCGGCAAGAGCATTTGTGCTCATGTAACCGCCATAACTCCATCCCCAGATACCGATACGATCAGCATCCACGAAGGGGAGAGAGGCCACGTACCGTGCAGCAGCAACCTGGTCTTCCGTTTCATATTTACCGAGTTGCTTGTAGGTTTGCTTCTCGAAATCATGTCCCCGGGCACCGGTTCCGCGATTATCAACTGAGATAATGATGTAGCCATTACTGACCAGATGTTGGTGCCACATTCCGTTTTGACCGGAGTCGAATGAACGGGTTACCGTTTGGCTACCCGGCCCTCCGTACACATGCATCAGTACCGGGTACTGTTGGGTAGAATCGAAGTCCGCGGGTTTAATCATGTATCCATTCAACGCGGTTCCGTTCACATCAACCGTGAAATACTCTTTTAACTGGAACTGAAATTCTTCCAGTTTCTGTGTGAGCTCTGTATTGTCTTCGATGGTCTGAATGACTTTCTGATTTTCTCGGTGCAGGGTGGTTACGGCAGGTTGATTGTAATCCACATGAGTCTGGATGTAGTATTTAAAATCCTTGCTCATATTGATACCGAAGGTGCCTTCTCCCTCGGTCATCTGTCGTTTTCGCTTGCCATCTACCCGAATTTTATAAAACTGGCGCTGAAGGGGGGAAACCTCGGTGCTGAGGTAATACAGGAATCCATTGCGATCATTATACCCGATGATACGGGTGACTTCCCAGTCACCTTTTGTGATTTGGCGCAGTTCTTTTCCGTTCATATCGTACAGGTATACATGGTTGTACCCGTCTTTCTCGCTTGTGGTAATAAACTGCTTACCGTTATCGAGGAACTTCAGGTTATCGTGCTCGTCAATCCAGGCGGTGCTGGTCTCCGTGAGCATAATGTCGGAATCGCCGGAAGTGGCATTCGCAAACAGCAGATCCTGTTGGTTTTGGAGACGGTTCATCCTGCGAATGGCCAGTACGTCGTTATTTTTGGTCCAGTTTACCCGCGGAATGTATTGATCGGTTTCTTCTCCGATATCCATGGTTGCGGTAGCCTTCGTTGTTATATCATACACGTGGATAGTAACCACTGAATTCTCTTCACCGGCTTTGGGATATTTCCACTGTACCTGCCCCGGGTATAAGGTACCCCAGGAGGTCATAAAGAACTCGTTTACGCGTCGTTCATCGAAACGGTAAAAGGCAATGCGATCCCCTTTGGGAGACCAAAACCAGGCTTTGGCAAATCCATATTCTTCTTCATACACCCAATCGGCCGCACCGTTAATAATCTCGTTGTTCACCCCGTCGGTGGTGATTTGTGTTTCCTGTCCGGTTGAGAGGTCCACCCAGAAGAGGTTGTTTTCACGGACAAAAGCCACCTTATCTCCCTTCGGAGAAAACTGGGCATACTGCTGCTTGGTTTCTCCTTCGGTTAGCCGGGTAAGGGTTTCGGCTTCTCGATCGTAGATGTAATAGTACTCCCGGGAACTGCGTCTCCATAGACGCTCCACATCGGTTCTGATCAGGAGTTTCTTCTCGTCGGCAGAAAACTGGTATCCCTGTACAAAAATACCGTTCGGGCGCTCACTGCTCGTGAATGTTGCCCCATCAAAGAGAACCGTTCGGGCACCATCTAGGATACTAAAGCGAACAATTTGCTGACCTTCGGTGGCTGTGTAGAATTCGCCATCGTTCATCCACCGTACATTTTGCACCCGTTTCGGAGAAAAAGTACCATCAAAAATATGATCGAAGGTAATAGGTTGCTGAGCGTAAGCCATGGAAACCAGCATACACCCTATAGCTAATAGAGATATTCTTCTATTCATCATGTTCTGTAGCGTTTAATGAAGACTCCTTCCCAGGATAAGGAGCAGTAGCCGTTAGTTTTTATGCAGTACCAGTTTGAGCAACTGAGAAAGCTTTGCCTTCATGGTAGTTCTTGGTACGATAAAATCCAAAAACCCGTGTTCCAACAGGTATTCCGAGGTCTGAAATCCCTCGGGCAGATCGCGGCCAATGGTTTGGCGGATTACACGAGGACCGGCAAAGCCAATTAACGCACCGGGTTCGGCTACGTTGAAATCACCCAGCATAGCATAGCTGGCGGTTACCCCACCAGTAGTGGGATTAGTCATGTAACTGATAAAAGGGATGCCTGCTTCATCCAATTGGGCAAGCTTTGAAGAGGTTTTGGCCAATTGCATCAAACTAAGCACCGATTCCATCATGCGGGCACCACCACTTTGAGATATGATGATAAGGGGGATTTTCTTTTCGCGGGCAGTATCAATGGCACGTCCCAATCGTTCGCCTACTACCGAACCCATACTTCCACCAATGAAGGCAAAATCCATACAGGCTATCACTACCGGAAGATCGTTCACGGGACCTACACCCACACGACATGCATCGCTGAGTCCGGATTTTTCCTGGGTTTGTACCAGTCGGTCGGCATACTTTTTCCGATCCTGAAACTCAAGCGGATCCGTGGGCAGGATGTCGGCTGCAATCTCCTCGAAGGAGTTATTGTCAAACAGAATGGAAAAATACTCTTTACTTCCTATCCGGAAGTGATATCCGCTAAGAGGATCTACCCAAAGGTTATCTTCGAGTTCTCTCCTGTGAATGGTTTCTCCCGTAGTGGGTACCTTTACCCAAACGCCTTCCGGCATTTCTTTTCGGGTTTCAGTTTGAATGTTTTCGTCCTTCCGTCTAAACCAGCTCATGCAATCGCGTTAAGTTAACCGCTAAAAAATAGGGATTCTCTGCCTATTTATGGAATAGGATTATGAGGGGGAGTTATTCACCTGACCGGTGGTTATATAGGTTGCGTCAAAGGCCTCCGGGGATGTTTTTGTGAGGAAAACAGAGGGGAGATCAAATAAATGTACCGCCGAGATACTCTCTTCTCCTATGGCGGTATGTGCCGGTAAAAGGTGGCTATTGAGTCTGTTAAGTCCCGTTCCTGCAATCACATCCCCTTCCGATACCTGACGCTCGAACTCGGTAATCTCAGTAATCGCTGGTTCAGAAAGGGAGGAGAGCCCTTCCCGTGTGTCGAAGGCCTGATGGTATACATGCGTACGGCGGGCGTCTAAAATAGCGTGCACCGTATGTTCGGTATGGTGCGGACGTGCGCCAACCCCGATAGATGCCAGGGTATTACCTGCATAAAGTGGAATATCGAGCCCAAAGAGTAACCCTTTTACAGCCGATGCCGCGATGCGTAAGCCGGTGTAAGAGCCTGGTCCATTGCTCACCAAAACCCGGGTAACATCCGAAATAGAAAATCCGTGTTCCTCCATGAGTGAGCGGGTGAACAGAAACACATGCTCCGAATGCTTTCCCCGCTCCGTACTTCGCTGTTCGAATCGCTCTCCGTGCGCATTTTGAAAAGCAACGGAGCAGACATGAGTAGCCGTTTCGTACGCCAGGGTCATACTGCTAATCTCACTTCAGGGTGTTTTCAATCCATTGTCCTTTATTGAATATGCCAACCGCTCTTCCGGTCAGTTCAACATCAAGGTAGGGCGAGTTCTTCGACTTGGACCGCACATTGGCAGGGGTGAAGGTCCAGGTTTCGTCGGTATTGAATACAGTGAGATTAGCCGGTGCTCCAATTTCCAGCTTTGGAACGTCCAGGTTAAGAATGCGACGGGGGTTATAGCACAGTTTTTCGATCAGTTCGCTCAGGGTAAGTGTGCCGGGTTGAAGCAACCGCATGTTTGTGATACTCCAGGCTGTCTCCGAACCGATGATTCCATTTGGAGCGTAGATAAATTCCACTTCTTTTTCTTCAATAGCGTGTGGTGCATGATCGGTACAAATCACATCGATCGTGCCATCGGCCAGCCCCTCAATCATGGCATCCACATCAGCCTGGGTTCTCAGCGGTGGGTGCATTTTAAAATTGGTGCTGAATTGCTGCCGATCGATTTCTTCGTCCGTCAGATCAAAATGATGAGGACATACCTCGGTAGTTACGTTCACTCCCTGTGCCTTGGCCTGTCTCACTAAATCAACCCCTTTTGCAGTGCTGATATGAGCCACGTGAACATGACCGCCGGTATATTCAGCAAGTAAAATATCGCGGGCAATCATCACTTCTTCTGCAATTCCGGGGGTGCCATCCAGCCCCAGCCGGGTTGATACGGCACCTTCGTTCATATGTCCCGGTCTGGAAAGGGGAAGATCTTCTTCATGGTTAATGATGGGAGCATCAAACATGGAGGAATACTCTAATGCAACGCGCATGACCTGGGCATCATATACCGGGTCGCCATCATCGCTGAAAGCGACCGCCCCACCGTTTTTCATGTCGCCCATTTCGGCGATGGAGGTACCTTCCCGGTTTTTGGTTACACATCCTATGGGGTATACATCAACAGGCAATGGTGCCGCTTTGTTTATGATATACTCGACCACATCGCGCGTATGTGTTGCTGGGTTTGTATTGGGCATACAGGCAACCGCTGTAAATCCACCAAAAGCAGCAGCCTCGCACCCTGTTTTAATGGTTTCTTTGTGCTCGTATCCGGGTTCACGCAAATGTACATGCATATCCATCCACCCCGGGCTTACATAACACCCTTTGGCATCTACATTGGGGATGGTGTCGTCAGAAAGTCCCTCACCCATTTCGGTGATGATTCCATGTACGATTTTAATATCGGTTTCCGTCTTACCATCATGATCACGACTAATAAGGTGGGCATGTTTGAGGAGAAGTGAATCCATCCAGGACTGGGTTTAGTTTTTTTTGTGAATATAGGAACAAAACAAGGCGAAAGGATGATGAGAATAGAGAATATATCTTAACGACGCTTAGATATGCTGGAATTTGGAACGGTTTATACAGAAGTTTAGGAAATGAAGGCACAATTGATTTCTATCGGGAACGAGCTACTGATCGGCGACACGATAAACACCAACGCATCCTGGATGGGCCAGTTTTTAACCGAACTTGGATTTGAAGTAACCCAGGTACATACCATCTCGGACGAACCTGCTCTTATTCAGAACACACTGCGTCAATCGCTCGAAGATGCCCAGTTGGTTATTACAACGGGGGGGCTGGGACCAACCCATGACGATTTGACCAAGAAAGCCATTGCCGATTTATTTGGGATGGATATGCGACTGGACCCGGAGGTGTTGGCTTTTATAAAAGAGCTGTTTGAAAAGCGAAACATCCCGTTCTCCGCGTCCAACCAGGAGCAGGCCGAAATTCCGGATGGAGCCGAGGTACTGTTTAACAAAGCAGGAACGGCTCCGGGCATCTGGTTTGACCGGAATGGCAAATACGTGGTGGTTTTACCCGGTGTGCCCTACGAAATGAAGTATCTGATGAAGTATCGTGTGGCCGATAAACTGAGAGAGGTGTTTGGGGATGTGGGCTTCTTTCATCATCGGTACCTTAAAACAGCAGGCATAGGGGAGAGTACACTCAGCGATCAGGTATTGGGGGATCTTTCTGGTTTTCTGAATGATGGCGTTTCTATGGCTTTTTTGCCGTACGCTGGAGGGGTGACCTTACGGTTAAACGGAAGTGGTGACACGAAAGAAGAAGCCCGTGCTTCCGTACAGGAGCTTGCTGATACCATTTATGAACGGGCCGGACATTTTATCTTCGGGGAGGGAAAAGAGCTTACGCTGAGTGAAGCCGTTGGAACGGCGCTGAAAAAGCATAACCTCACCATTGCTACTGCAGAGAGCTGCACCGGAGGGCTGGTTGGTGATCACCTCACAAATACAGCCGGTAGCAGTGCCTATGTGCAGGGAGGCATTATTTCGTATTCCAACTCGGTGAAAGTGAGTCAGCTTGGGGTTACTCAACATGACCTGGATTCCGTTGGAGCGGTAAGCAAAGAAGTTGCCCTGCACATGGCTAAGGGTGTGGCCGAGCGTTTAGGAGCAGACATCGGAATATCCACTACGGGTATTGCCGGCCCGGGCGGTGGGACGGAACAAAAACCAGTAGGTACCGTGTGGATGGGATTCTGGAGCGCCGATCAACATTTTGCCGTTCGTGCGTTGTTTACGAAAGATCGTATCATGAATAAACAACGAACCATGATGGTTGTGTTGGAAATCGTGCGCAGAACTATTTCAGGGATAGAAGAGCTACCCTATAATCTTCAAAAGCACACCGTTTGATCAGAACCGGAGTTTTCATTCTCTTTGCTTGCATCAGCTGGCCGTTAATAGGGCAGGTATCCGATTCCACATCGGTTGATAGGGACAGCACGCTCATCCCAACCCCGCCCGATTCTTTGTTGCTCCGTCCTCAATTCGAAAAGGATTCGGCAAAGGTGGAAGTTATTTCGCCCTGGCAAAACCGACTACCGACAGCATTTGTAAAAGTGTCAAACGACTCACTCTTGCGATGGCAGGTGTGGCCCGACTGGGGACACTTTCAGGCCTATCGCAACAACACGATTTCGTTCAGGCAGGGAACATTAGGGCGGTTGGATGCTTTCGAGATAGGCGGATATTTTCCTGAAGAACAGCGGCTAAGCGTGAATGGGGCTTCTTTAAATAGTGTGATTACCGGCCTGCCGCAGTATGGACTCGTTCCTCATCATAAAAATGAGACGGTAAGCGAGGAGTATTCCGGTACGTTATCCCAGGATATTCGGCTTCGGGATTATTATATCAATGAACCCGTTTCTTATATGAAT
>JBCBST010000071.1:0-16565 GCA_039819115.1 Bacteroidota bacterium | reverse complement strand
AGTTGATAGGGAGTTATATGAACACAATGAAGATTTAATAGGTGTTTATTTTAATGAACCTTCCCAGCCATATTTTTCGATTGGTGTCTTTGAAAGAGGGCTATTATTTTGGGATGGTAATTTACAAATCGGTTCACATTTTAGATTTGTTAAGTACCAAAGTATAAAAGACTATGAAACCCCTAAATACAAACATACGGCAAGTTATATAGGACTTAAACTCGATAACGGGGAAGTAGCTGTTTTGCCAATCTTGGGAGGGAAAGGGAAGTTTCGAGACGTATTTGAGTTCCAGCGATTTTTAGTGCGCGTTCTTGAAGATATACAATCCTAACTAATTAACTAACTAAAAGAGTTAAAAGCGTTTTCCTTCCCACAGTGCAAGTTGTCTGGTATCACCTAGCCCACGCGTTAATCTCCTGTCTTGATTCGTAGGGGCATCACTATACGCCCTATTTTTTGCCATCCTCTCACAATGCGGTATACTCAGATCTGTGCAGGAAGACACGAGCCCCCGTTTCCTATTCTATACCTAACCTACCAACTCTGAGCAGCCGCTCGCTTAGCAATGATGTCTTTTGTTAGTCCGTCTTTGAACTGAATCTGATCCAGGGGAAAATCTGAGGTAAAGACAGCTCCGGTGTAGGTTCCCATTAAGGTCAGCGGGAGAACATTCATGGTATTGCGAAGGGTGACCTGTTTCAGGCTGAATTCGTAGACGTTATCCGCAATCAGGGCTGCTTCCCTGGATGAGATCCGAACATTGTTCAGGCTAAGGTTTTTTACACGGGTTAATCGTGCGCCCCGTTCTGTGTTTTCCACCGTGATGTTATCAAGGGTGATGTCTTCCAGCCATCGTTCCGGGAGACCGGTGAGGACAATAGCTGTTGGGACTCCATCAATCTGAACGTTCCGGATATCAATATTCCTCAGACCCGGTGACGGACCCGTTGCCGTTGGTCCGGTGTAAAACGTATTGAAATTGATGGCTTCGAAGGTAATGTTCTTCATCTCAACATCCCGTATCCAGATATTCTCGATTACATTTCCCCGTCCCCGCTCCGTTTTGAAACGAATGCCCCGATCACTGCCGTCGAAATAGGCATCATGCACCAACACATTGCGGATCCCTCCCGATGTTTCACTTCCAAAAACGACCCCACCACTTCCGGTTCGCACGTTATTGGCTACAAAATTTCGAATAATAACCTTTTCGGTAGGGATATTGATGGCTAATCCATCTTCGTTGAGGCCCGATTTCAGCACAACGGCATCATCTCCGGTTTGAAAATGGTTGTATTCCACCAGCACATCGTGCGAAGAATCGATGACTACCCCGTCCCCATTTGGTGAGTTCAGGCTGTTGATGGAGATATCCCGGATAATGGCTTTGCTGCTGTACACTAAATGAACATTCCACATCGGTGAATCGAGTAAATGGATGCCTTCTACCAGTATGTTCGACGATTTCCAGAACACGATGAAATTAGGGCGCATCCCTTCCATTCCTGCTCCTTTCCCAAACGTACGCGTTGCCAGAGGTTGTTTTGCTGCAACGGCCCGCGGTGGTGACCCATATTCCTCAAACCATGTCCACCAGGGCTCAGCCTGAGCATCTAAGGTACCCGTTCCGGTGATGGCTACATTTTCCGTTTCATAGGCATAGATCAGTGGGGAGTAGTTGTAGGCTTCCACCCCTTCATGACGCTGGATGACTACAGGTAAATAATCTTCCCGATCAGTACTAAACAGGACGGTAGCTCCCTCAGACACATGAAGATTGATGTTACTTTTCAGGTGAATGGGCCCGGTCAGCCACCTTCCTTCCGGTATGAGTACCTTTCCTCCTCCTGCATCCGATGCAGCTCGTATAGCCTTGGAAAACGCCGCGGTATTTTTGATCGGATGATCCGGGTCGTAAGTCACAGCCCCGTAGTCTCGTACGTCAAACTGTTGATCCGGAAAGGAGGGGCGTTGTACATCTTCTATTGGAAAAGGAGCTTCCAGAGGAGCGATCTGAGTTGGCGCAGGCACTTTTGGGGTTTGAGCGATCAAGCCAGAGGATGCTACACTCACCAGAATAAAGATGCCTATTGAATAATAAGAGAGGGTGCGCGGAAGTCGGGATGAAAGAATCATAGTTAAGGTCATTCAAAGACAGGGTTGCCACCTACCCCACAATCGGTACAGGTCGGGTGCCATTTTTGGTGTGCTTCATCAGCACTTTGTGTGTGCCGATTTTCTTCTCTTCTTTCCCTTTTTGAACCTTATGGTAAGTACCATGTTCGTCCAGGGTCCATCGCTGCTGATTATCCCGAAAGTATACATTTAGCATGAACTGCAGATAGGCCTTCAACTCCGGCGCTTCAATCGGGGTGATTGCTTCCACCCGGGCATCCAGGTTACGATGCATCCAGTCGGCAGAACCGAAATAGTACAAGTGTTTTCCACCATGATGGAAGTAAAAAATGCGTGAGTGTTCCAGAAAGCGCCCGATGACGGAATGAATCCTAATGTTTTCACTCAATCCTTCCTTACCCGGAATGAGGCGACATACTCCCCGCACAATCAAATCAATAAGCACCCCGGCCTGGGAGGCCTCGTACAACTTCTGAATGATAAGCGGATCTTCCAGGCTGTTCATTTTGGCAATAATACGGCTGGGTTTCCCTCTTTTAGCCTGCTGTATCTCGTATTCGATCAGCTTCGTCATTTGCGGGCGCATATGCTTGGGCGCAACCAGCAACTTTTCGAAGTGTTGATCGGGAGCGTAACCGGTAAGCAAGTTAAACACGTGGGTTACGTCCGTGGCGATGCCTTCATCACAGGTGAATAGACCCAGATCTTCATACAACTGGGCGGTTCCCGGATGATAATTCCCGGTCCCGATATGGCAGTAGGTGTGCAATCCATCTTCTTCTTCCCGCACCACCATGGTGAGTTTGGTATGAATTTTAAGTCCGGCTAGTCCATACGCCACGTGCACACCGGCGCTTTCCAGTTTTTCGGCCCAGTAAATGTTCCGGGCTTCATCGAACCGAGCCTTGATTTCAACCAGTACGGCCACCTGTTTTCCCATTTCGGCCGCATGAATCAGGGAGTGCATCAGTGGGGAATCGCTGGAGGTGCGGTACAGCGTTTGTTTGATGGCCAGAACCTTCGGATCCCTGGCCGCTTCTTCTACAAACCGCTGGGTGGATAGCGCAAAACTGTGGTAAGGGTGATGCACCATGAAATCACCCCGACGGATGATCTCAAACATGCTTGGAATTTCCTCATCTTCTTCATGACGCAACGCCGGGTGTAATACCGGCGTCCAGAACCGTTGTTTCAGACGGGAAAAACCAGAGATACCGGATATTTGCATCGCATCGGCCAGTCCAATCGGCCCGGACATCTCGTATACATCGGTCCAGGAGATATGGAGGTTTTTAACCAGGTACTTCTTGAGGTGCCTGGGCATTTCTTCTTCGATCTCAAGCCGTACCACTTCTGCAAATTTCCGCTCCCTCAATTCATCTTCAATCACTTCAAGCAGGTCTTCGGCCTCTTCCATATGACTTTCGACGGAGGCGTTGCGCGTAACCCGGAATAAATGGGCAGAAAGGACTTCCATGCCCGGGAAGAACTCCCCTATTTTCTCCCGGATTAAGTCATCGATGGTGATAAAAGTGACTTTATTCCCCCGGCGATGAACTTGTACCAGGCGGGGGCGGTTAGCGGGTACTTTTACCCGTGCAAAAAAGGTTTCCTGGGAAGTAGGGTGCCGAAGCTCCACAGCAAATGAGAGACTTTCGTTAGAGATGAACGGAAATGGATGAGCCTCATCAACCGCTAGCGGAGTTACAATGGGATAAATTTGTTTCCGGAAGTACCGATCGCTTACCCGCTTCTGATAGTCGGTCAGGTCTTCGTACCGATAGATGCTGATGCCTTTTTCTTCCATTTCGGGAACCAGGTCATCAAAAAAACAGGTACGGTAGGCTTCAATCATTTTGATGACTTCCTGTCGGATGGCTTTCAGCTGATCACCTGGTGTAAGGCCATCTACCGTTAATTTCTTTACGCCGGAAAGCTGCTGCCGTTTGAGGCCGCCCACTCGTTTCTGGAAGAACTCATCGAGGTTCGAACATACAATGCCGATGAACTTCACGCGTTCCAGTAGCTTGTTTTTGGGGTTCTGAGCTTCGGCGAGTACCCGGTCGTTAAAGTTGAGCCAGCTTAGTTCGTAGTTGAAGAAATAGTCGCTCCCGAAAATCTGAAGGGGACTGTTTTCGCTATCTTTCTTAAAGCCCCGTTCTTTAAGAATCTGGTTCTTCTTTTTGTTGGCTTGCTTGGATTCCTTTTGCTTGTGCAGTTCATCCAGGGGGTCGAATTCCAGTTCGTCTGGAGAAAAAGAAGGAGTATCCATAGTGTTGTGCAGAATGAGTAAAGAAATTGCATTCGAAACTAACTATAATTCCTATGAATTGGTGTAAACAATAGGAAACCGCAGGTGCAAAACCCCTTACTCAATCCAAAATCTTCCGAAGATCAGCTCGATCAGCAGGTGAGACCTGCATCGATACCGGAGTTTATTGGTCAGAAAAAGATTATTCAAAACCTGGATGTGTTTATCCGTGCGGCTAAGCAACGGGGTGATGCCCTGGATCATGTACTGCTTTCCGGTCCACCCGGATTGGGTAAAACCACGCTTTCCTATATTGTAGCTCACGAAATGGGGGTTACTATTCGTCCCACCACAGGACCTGTGCTCGAAAAGCCCGGCGACCTGGCCGGAATGCTCACTAACCTGGGTGAGGGGGATGTGCTGTTTATTGATGAAATCCACCGACTGAACCCGGTGGTGGAAGAGTATCTCTACTCGGCTATGGAGGATTTTAAACTGGATATTGTAATTGATTCCGGTCCCAATGCCCGAAGTATTCAAATTGATCTGAATCCGTTTACCCTGGTTGGGGCTACCACCCGAAAAGGGTTACTCACGGCTCCCTTACGTGCCCGTTTCGGGATTGATATGAGGCTGGACTATTACGATGTGGAATTACTTCACCGTATTGTGTTGCGTTCTGCACACATCATGAAAGTGGGTATTACCGAAAAAGGGGCGCACGAAATTGCCCGTCGTAGCCGTGGTACTCCCCGTATTGTGAATAAGCTGCTCCGCCGTACCCGCGACTTTGCCCAGGTGGAGGGTATGTCCGAAATTGATGATGCCATCGCGGATAAAGCGTTAAATGCCCTTGACGTGGATTCAAACGGGCTGGATGATATGGATATCCGCTTGCTAAAAGCCATTATTGAAAACTACTCGGGAGGCCCGGTCGGGCTAAACACACTTGGTGTAGCCGTCGGGGAAGATAAAGGCACTATTGAAGAGGTGTATGAACCGTACCTCATTAAAGAAGGGTTTATGCAGCGCACGCCAAAGGGGCGGGTGGCAACACCGAAAGCATATCAATACCTGGGCGTTGAGGGGAGTAAGGAAAACGATTTGTTTACGTAGAGTATTGAAGGTCGGGAAGAGTTATAGGTAGCAAGAGACGTAGGATCAACGTAGTACTAGCGGGTTGTTCGATACTTGTTATCGCTGCCTGCGCCAGATGATCTCTCAATTATCGTTTCTTGACCCTTTTGTCTTGATACAAAAGGGTCAACACAATATACTAAAACTCTCAGCGTTTAATCTGGTTACGAAACTCCGCTCCATGACCAGGATTCGGGCAGAAAGATCAGGCACATCGCTGTCTCTTTGCTGTCATCCTGATACGTCCCAAGTGAACGAGGGACGGAGAAGGATATCAAGTACTGAACGAACCGGTAGTATGATGTTTGATACCCTTCTCCGCCGGTAGGCTGATCAGGGTGACAGCCTTTTATTATGTTACAGAGTTGTATTCCATGACCTGAGTGCATTGACATCATATTAGGTATGATGTTTCCCTGTTCTTTTGGTCCGCCCCCGATCTACATCGGGACAGGCGCCAGAACCAAAAACTCCCGATTCTGAAGAGTAATAGGATGTAGATTGACGAAATGTAGGTTCGTAATCAGAAAGAGATCACGGTTAAGACTTTGCTGTTTTCAATAAGAATGAGTTGATGTATGAATAACCGGATCATAATCGATAATCCTCCTCCCTTTCCTAAATAATTCCGTACCTTTGCGCTGCAAAATCCCTAACCCAACGCACATTACCTGTTTTCAATCCGTATGAAAAATCTGTTTACCTCCGAATCGGTATCGGAAGGCCATCCCGATAAAGTGGCCGATCAAATCTCAGATTCTATCTTAGACGCCTTATTAGCCCAGGATCCACAGTCAAGAGTGGCCGTTGAAACCTTGGTAACCACCGGTCTGGCCGTGGTTTCCGGTGAAGTAACCACCAATGCTTATGTGGATGTTCAGGATGTGGTGCGCGATACCATCGAACGCATTGGCTACACCAAAGCGAGTTATCAGTTTGATGCCAAAAGCTGTGGCGTGCTTTCCTCTATTCATAAACAGAGCCCGGATATTGCACAGGGTGTGGATCGCGAAGGAGCCGGTGATCAGGGGATGATGTTTGGGTATGCTACCGATCAAACACCCGAATACATGCCGATGCCTCTCCAGTTTTCGCACAATCTGCTGAAGGAACTGGCCCGTATCCGCAAAGAAACCGATGCTATGCCTTATTTGGGTCCGGATAGCAAAAGCCAGGTTACGATTGAATACGACGATGCCAACCAGCCGAAACGCATTCATACCATCGTACTTTCTACCCAACATGATGAGGGGGTGGATCAGGAGCAGATTCATGCCGATGTTAAACAGCACGTCGTAGAGCAGGTGTTACCGGCCAACCTATTGGATGATGAGACTATTTACCATATCAATCCCACGGGTAAGTTTGTGATTGGCGGTCCGCATGGGGATACCGGGCTCACCGGGAGAAAGATTATCGTAGACACCTACGGTGGTTTTGGTGCACATGGCGGAGGCGCTTTTTCCGGGAAAGACCCGTCTAAAGTGGACCGGAGTGCAGCGTATGCAGCCCGGCATATTGCAAAGAATATTGTAGCAGCCGGATTGGCCCGGGAATGCCTGGTTCAACTTGCCTATGCCATCGGAGTGGTTGAGCCCGTTTCGATTAATGTAAACACCTACGGAACCGGTTCGATGGATGACATTGAGCTGGCCGCTAAGGTAGCCGGGATATTTGATTGCACCCCTTCCGGCATCATCAAACGATTTGACCTGAAGCGTCCGATCTATACCCAAACCGCCGCTTACGGGCACTTTGGCAGGGAGGAATTCCCCTGGGAACAGCTTGATTTTGTGGATGCCTTAGCGGGATAACCATTGACCGGCTGTACCCCACCTAATTCTGAAAGGCCACGATTGTGGCCTTTTTTGTAGGGTAGAATGATAAATGACTTGATCTAAAGTCACTATTAAATATGTTTTGGCTTGTACTCAAGTCGGTTTTCACTGATTTTGACCTAGACTCTGTTCGATTCGAATATCACGAGCCTCACTCGCCCGTACAAAAGTCGGTTTTGTGCCGATAACGTAAGTTCAAGGTGATTCTAGTCAATGTATGCCGGGCATGATCAAATGGAGATAGGCCGGGAAATCAGAGGAACAGTTCAAGCAGCACCAAACGCCGATCTCGTGAAAGACGATATTGAACATACTTATCTGAATCGGATCTCTCTCTGGTTATTTGGTTTTTTGTGCTAACCCTGATGCTTATTCCGGATAGTTCTTTCATCCTGTGTGCATTTTACTAACTTCCCGGCACCTCTTATTCAATATTACATACATGAAATTAAACAAAACCATGCTCTTCGGATGGGTGCTTTCCTGTGTATTTAGTACAGGAATCAATGCTCAATCCACTCCCAAGGCGTTTAAAGGAGCCACTATAATAACAGTAACCGGGCAAAGCCATCAAAATGGGGTGCTCGTTGTAGAAAACGGAGTCATCGTTGAGGTAGGAGATGCCAACACCCGAATTCCCCCTGGTGCTCAAATCACAGATATTACAGGGAAAGTGATCATGCCAGGTTTAGTAGATCCTCACTCCCACATTGGAGAGGGAGACGGCGGTGACCGATCCAGTGCTATGCATCCTGATACCCGGATACTGGACGCTATAGATCCACGAAGTGATACCTTCAAACGGGCGTTGGCAGGGGGTATCACCACGGTAAACGTCATGCCCGGTTCAGGTCACTTAATGAGTGGTCAAACAGTATACCTCAAGCTTAGGGAAGCAAATGTGATTGAAGATATGCTCCTGGTTGATGAAGAAACCGGGATTTATGGAGGTCTTAAAATGGCAAATGGAACCAATCCTCTGGGCAGCGGACCCTTCCCCCAAACCAGGGCAAAATCGGCAGCACTGGTACGGGCTAAGTACATAAAGGCACAGGAATACAAAGCAAAGCTTGAAAAAGCCGGATCGGATGAATCCAAAAAACCTGCACGTGATTTAGGGATGGAAACCTTGGTAGAGGTGCTGGAAGGTAAACGCATTGTTCAAAATCATACCCATCGCCATGACGACATTTTAACGGCTATCCGTCTTTCCAAAGAATTTGGCTATAAACTTGTGCTGCATCACGTTTCTGAGGCCTGGAAAGTAGCCGATGAAATTGCGGAAGCGGGTGTACCGGCATCGATCATTGTGATTGATTCACCGGGTGGTAAACTGGAAGCTGTAGAGCTGAAGAATACCAACGGAGCGATGCTCGAACAGGCAGGTGCAGTGGTTGGGTATCATACCGATGATGGTATTACCGATTCCAGGTTGTTTTTACGCTCTGCCGGGATTGGTATACGTGATGGGCTGACCCGCGAAACGGCTCTAAAATCACTTACCATTAATAATGCCTTGATGCTTGGAAAAGAGGACCGTATCGGTTCCCTGGAAAAAGGGAAAGACGCCGATTTCATCATTCTTTCAGGCGACCCGTTTAGTGTGTATACGAAAGTGGAGCAAACCTGGGTGGAAGGGTTAAAACGTTGGGACCGATCAAATCCGGAGGACCGGGATTATGCCGTGGGGGGATACGAGATTTACCGTGGCCATATTTTAGATCATCATATTGAGGAATAAGCCATGAAGAAGATAGATACACTGATTGTTTGTTTTGTTGCACTGTGGATGACCGGATTACCGGTACACGCTCAAATCGCAGTGAAAGGAGAAAAGGTATATACCTCAGCGGGTGCTCCGATTGAAAACGGAGTAGTGCTGATTAAAAATGGAAAGATTGACCGGGTGGGGCCGGAAGGCCGGGTTAACATTCCATCGGGTTATAAGGTGATGGAAGCCGCTATTGTTACCCCTGGTTTTATTGATGCTCATACCACGCTTGGACTTACCGGCATTACCAATCAATCGGATGACCAGGATGTTCTGGACCGGGCAAATGCCATACAGCCCGAGCTGAGGGCTATTGATGCCTATAACGGCAGAGATCCCCTGGTAGCTTATCTCCGTGACTGGGGTATTACAACCGTTCATACCGGTCATGGTCCCGGTGCCCTCATAAGCGGACAGACGATGATCGTAAAGACGTATGGAGAAACCATAGATGATGCAGTATTGGTGCCCTCTAAAATGCTGGCCTTTACGATGACATCGGGCGTACGGCGCAATTACAGCAAGCCAGGTACCCGCTCGAAGGGTATGGCGATGCTCCGACAGGAACTCATAAAAGCTCAAACCTATCTGGAACAGCGCAAAAAAGGGGAGATTAAAGCAATCGATTTGAAAAAAGAGGCCCTGGCCGATTTACTGGAGGGGAAGCTTACAGCACTGGTTTCGGCTCATAAGGCGAATGACATCATGACGGCCGTTCGGCTGAAAAAGGAATTCGGGTTTTCTATGGTGTTAGATGGAGCAGCAGAGGCCTACCTGGTGATGGATGAGTTAAAATCTGAAGACATACCTGTGGTGATTCATCCGGCGCGTATCCGGGCAGGGGGCGATGCTAAAAATGCAAGCTTCGAAACCGCGTATAAACTGGATGAAGCTGGAATACCGGTCGCCTTTCAAAGCGGATATGAGGCCTATGTACCCAAAGTGAGAGTGGTTTCGTTTGAAGCCGCCATTAATGCTGCAAACGGATTAGGAATGGAACGAACGTTGGAACTGATGACCATCGGAGCTGCAAACCTCTTAGGTATTCAAAACCAGGTAGGTTCACTTGAAACAGGGAAAGATGCGGATGTAGTCTTGTTTGATGGCGATCCTTTTGAGTACACCACCCATGTTACCGGTGTAATTGTGAATGGAAAGGTTGTGAAGGAGTGATACACGACGTATCATTGTTCGTTATCAAAAGTTAATCAAGCACTCCATGAGTAAAGAAGATTCATCAAAACTAAAAGACGCGATTGATCGCAAAATCCTGGGAGAACGTAAAATCTTTCTGTGGGGCCAGGTAGACGATAATTCGGCGAAACATGTAATTGACCGATTGATGTACCTGAATCTGGAAAGCCATGATTCTATTGAACTGATCATTAACAGTCCGGGAGGATATGTGACTTCAGGAATGGCTATTCATGATACGATGAAAGCCATTGAAGCTCCGGTTTCTACGGTCTGTATGGGCTTTGCTGCATCCATGGGCTCTATTTTACTGTCGGCAGGAGAAAAAGGGAAACGCCTGATCTATCCTCATGCCAAAGTGATGATCCATCAGCCTAGTGGCGGAGCGCGTGGCCCGGCTTCCGATATTGAGATTCAGGCTCAGGAAATCCTGAAGACCAAAGAAATAGGTGCCCGTATTTTAGCCGAAAATTGCGGTCAGACCTTTGAGCGTATCATGAAAGATTTCAACAGAGATTACTGGATGAACGCCGAAGAATCACTGGAATACGGTATTTTAGACGGGATTATAGACAACTAAACATCTATTCTCTTCCCGATTTATTCTGAAAAACAAGAAAGGCGCTTTAACAGCGCCTTTTTTATAGATGTTTGATCCTCTTAGTTGGTCGTAGAACCACTGATGGTATGCCCGAAGAAAATAGCGTTTGCAAACAGCTTATTCGTACCATACCAGAACGCTCTGAAATTGGGATTATCCGTCATCATAATCACTTTTCCTGAACCGGTACGGCTTACGATAACAGCAGCTGTTCCTTTGAGACGTTCCAGGTTCTCATCAGAGATATACCCACTGGCCAGTGGCTGATTGGTATACACAACCGGACTTGAATAGGGATTATCTCCTTTTTGCATCATTAAGGTGCTGTTTCGGAATACCGTAAGCGTTTCTGAATTAAATCCATAAGCCATAGGGTGCGTTAAATCGAGGGTGGCATTAAAAATCGCTCCTCCAATCACACGCGCGCCATTGTCCCGGGATACCTTGGCATAAGGACGTTGTTGTATTTCTTCATCATCATCACTGGATGATCCAACGGCTTCAAATCGTCCAAGACCTTGATTTTTAACCCAGTTTATGGCTGATTTATAGGCGACCAGCGTTCCTCCTTCCCGTACCCAACGTTTCAGGTTATCAACGGTTGATTTGGGCAGGGAGTTGTATCCCCAGCCAGAAGCCATGACAATTACATTATAGCGATCGAGGTCGGCCGAGCGAAAGCGATCAGTAGGGATAATGGATAGAGGCATATGATATCGCTGGTCGAGTAAGTGCCACGCTTCACCCACTTCGTAAGAGCTGGTTCCGTCTCCCCCAACAATAGCCACTTTGGGTTCTCTGAGATTTTCGAAGTTGTTGCTGCCCAGATCCATCCCCGATGGGGTTAACCCGGTCTTGATGTTATACACCGATATTCCATCCTCTTCCGTGATTGATTTCACGATTTCGTGTACCTGGTCCTGATCGCTCTGAATACCCAGTGGCACCAGGATGGTACCATAATCAAATTCAATGGCTCCTGTTGCTGTTACAGCCGTAAAAGGTTGAGAGGCGACTTTAGCCCGCACGCCAGCAGACAGTAAACGATACAAGGCACGGGGTGCATAGTATTCGTCCCATTCAAATACGTAGGAATACGTACTGGTACCACCCACTAATTCCCCACGGAGAGTCTGCCCCAGCTCAAAACGCTCCCCTTGCATATCGGTACTATACTGCCGGTTGCTCAATTCATCAAAGGGGAGATTAAAGGCATAAGGCATAGTCCAGGCCGATACATCGTAGAACAGGGTATCGGTAAACTCGTTGCGTCGTTCAAACATGGCGGTTAACAATACGTGCTCTCGCTGATCGGCAGGAACCACAAACGCTTTCCCGGCTTTAAAACGCCCAACATCTTCCTTAAGGGCAAATACATCGATTCCATGGCGTGTAATTAATTCAGCCAGATGCCGGGTGCGTGCCTGATCGGCTTCTTCCCCGAATACATAGGCTTTGATGGATGAGTTACGGGCCCGTGCAGCTGCTTCCTGGTAAAACAGACGCTGATGATTGAGTAACTCTTCCCGCAAATCCAGAGAAGCCCGTACCGTGGATAGGGTGGCCATAAACTGGTTTTTGATCGTGAATGGGAATTTCATAAGCCCATGAACCGTCTGCTGGCCATGACCCCGCGAACTGGCTTGCTCAAATAAAATTCCGATACCACCATTGATGTCGGGAAATGTAGAGCCTTTCCCGTAGTAATAGTCATCAAAGCTTTCTTTGGAGTAGTAGAGCGATTGGATTTGATCGAGGGCATCGGCATGATACTCAGCAATTGCACCCGTTAAATCCTGGTTACGCTGCGGGGTGAGAGGATGTGTTCTGGAGGGTATCCCCGGCTGAAAGAAAAACGTGGAGTTGGAACCCATTTCATGGTGATCGGTTTGCACGTTGGGTTTCCACTCATGAAAGCGGGCAATTCGCCCTTTACTTTCCGGATGTTGAACCAACAACCAGTCGCGGTTCAGATCGAACCAGTAATGATTGGTTCGACCCCCCGGCCAGGCTTCCCTGTACTCACGTGATTGCGGATCCGAAACGAGCACCTTTTTACTTTTATGGGTATTGGCCCAGTGAGCAAATCGATTCAAACCGTCCGGGTTTATCGTAGGGTCAACCAGTAAAATGCTGTTTTCAAGCGCGTTTTCTATATCAGAGCCTTGAGCCGCGGCGTAATGGTAAACAGCCAGCAATGCTGCATTTGCACCACTTGGTTCATTACCATGCACACTATAACTCAGTGCTACCACCACAGGCATCTCGGCGGTATTGAGTTCACCAGATTGGGCCGCATTGGTTAACAGGAGATGCTGTTCCCGGAGTTCTTCAATGCGGGCATGGTTTTCGGGCGAGGTTATTACGAGGGAGAGCAGCTTGCGGTTTTCGTAGGTGCGACCATACTCCATAATGGAGACCCGGTCGGAGGCCTCAGCTACAGCGTACATGTACTCTACCAGTTGGTCGTGGCGTACATGCCATTCGCCCACTTCCATATCCAGCACTTGTTTTGGAGTGGGAATGTCGGGGTTATACCTGACCGAAGCAGGCAGATAGTAGTCCATGGAAGCTTCGGCCTCTGCTCCCAACTGGGCTACAAGGGGCTGAAACAGGAAAAAAGAGAGAATGAAAGATAAGGGAATGGAAAGGGAATGAGCTTTGAGCATAGTAGTAGTTAGTTAGACCCCAAATAGTAGAACAAGAACGTGAAAAAAACTGAAAAAGAAAGGCTCAAAAAAAAGCGCAATAAAGCAATCAAGCTCTATTGCGCCAGTAGTCCCTCAAATAAATATATGTTCAAGGAACACAACGGTACTAAATTTTGGGTACAACCGTCACAATCCCTTAGCGGGATTGAGTATAACCAGGGTATAATTGAGCTAGTGCGCCTTTTTAATGAGGGAAAGCAGCTCTTCTTTACGGTCGGAAGAGATGGGAACCTCATCATTATTGCTGAGAATGACCATTCCGCCCTCACTTTTCCGATACTTCACAATATGGTTGGTATTGACCAGGTAGCTTTTGTGTATTCTCAGAAAATGCTGTTCGGGGAGTTGTTGCTCAATTACTTTAAGCGTTTTGCTTACTGTTTTAAACCCTCCATCGGCTAAAAAAACATCGGTATAGTTGTTACTGGCTTTACAGTATACGATGCTGGAATGAGGGATAAGCTCAATTTCGTCGGTGGTGGAAATGGCCAGTTTCCCATCAAAAGCGTGGGTTTGATCCGGGGTGTGCTGTATCTGGATGGATTGTACCACACGGACCAGGTCGTTGGGATCGACGGGTTTCAGCAAATACGCTTCCGGTTTGTAATCAATGGCTTCCAGGGCATGGCTGGCATGCGCGGTGGTGAATACCACCCGGGTATGTTCCAGCTCCAGTACTTTTAACAGGTCAAACCCGGTTAGCCCCGGCATCTCTATATCGATGAACAGGATGTCGGGGGTTAGTTTTTTCAGGTTTTGCACACATTCCACGCTGTTATCGCAGGTAAATATGATGTCCACCTCGTCTTCAAGGCGATCCTTGAGATCATATTCCAGGGTTTCTATGCAATGTAGCTCGTCGTCTACAATTGCGGCTTGCAGTTTTTTCATCGTTAGAGACTACCTAATTATTGGGAGCAGTACACGTACTTCGGTGCCTGCGGGTTGCTGATCTGCTGTAAACAAATCAATAATTGCTACTGGTTTTTTTATGAATGATGATTGTAATAACTCGATGCGCTTTGTGGTCAAATCAATGGCCATAGACTTACGCAGTTGTCCTGATCGCTTTTTGTCGGCCGCCGCCGCTCTTCCTATTCCATTATCCCGTACAACAAACAACAATTCATTATGCTCTTGCTCAATTTCGATTTCAATGTGCTTTTCTCCTTCTTTGCGCATTAACCCATGCCAGATGGCATTTTCAACAAAGGGCTGAAGGAGCATTGGGGGTATTTTGATTTCCTCCAGAGGTACCTCTCCCACATTCCGGATATTGAATTGAAAGATGTCACGAAAACGAAGTTGTTCAATGTGTACATACAGGGTTAGTACATCCATTTCCTGTTGTAATGTGATGGATTCTTCTGCAGAGAATTCCAGGATCTGGCGGATCAATTTCGAAAACTTTGAAAGATAGTCGGATGCTGCCTTGGTTTCGTTCTTGATCATATACGATCGAATGGAATTCAACGAGTTAAAGATGAAATGAGGGTTCATTTGTGACTGAAAGGCCATCATTTTAACCCGTTCTACCTCGTTAGCGAGTCGGGCTCTCAATGAGTCACGCTCGCGGAGCAGGTATCCAAGCCCAAGCCCAAAAATGAATAATTCAATACTTACTCCATACACAAAGTAGCGGACGTGCCCGAGGAATAACGCGGTAAGACTACCCCCCAGCAAAAAGAGGGAGCCTAGAATAACATAGTACACCAGGTTATTTTTCCTGTTTATAAACACGTGGGTACTTGCCCAAAGCGCAAACAAGACCATAATACCACGCTCCCAATAGGTGATGGTGGTTGGGATATCGATGGTTGGATCAATCACAAAAACAGCGACGACAGCTACCGCCACAGCAACCAGGAACCATTCCATGATAATGGTCACTTTGTTGAATAAGGGATAGTCTTCTTTGGCATTCAGGAAGGTTCGGACAAACCGGTTATATCCCCAGGAAATAAAAACCTGGGTCAGCTCATTCCAAAGCACAAAGTTATAGGGGCGGTTGCCGAACAGGTAGGAGTTAATATCGGGATACAGTTTTACGCCCAGATACAAACCGATGAACAGCAGATAAAAGGTGTACCAGAGGAACACCTGGTCGTTCACGATAAAATATACGCCCAGGAAGTAGAGAAAAAGCAGGGTTAATCCCCCGATAAAAAATACCATGAACAGCTCAAGGGGCCGTTCATAAAAGGCAAAGTTAAAGGTGGTACCCCAGAAGGGTTTGGGCGCCATAGTCCAGATTTCGTAAGGGGTTATACGAGTGGGATGGTGGGGATGACGAATTTTCAGATACGAATAGGGCTGCTGACTCAGCTCACCTACATCTACCAAATGATACCGCCAGTATACCCTTTCCAACGGGTGGGTGAGAGGATGAAAATTACCGGCATGGCTGGTTTGATACTGCACAGAGTCTTTCGGGTAGTACAGAGTGTTAATGGGAAACAAACCCGGGTACACGACAACAGAGTCCAGGGTTTGTATGGTATCGGGTATTTGAAAACGGAGCCAGTAGGTGGTCTGTCTTTGAGTGATAATAAAGCTGTCGAGGGGTGCAAATTCAGATTGCAGCTTTTCACTCAGGATATCTTCTATTTCCAGGTCGTGGTTGGTGGTTTCAAAGACTTCAAACGGCGCAGGAAAATACCGGTAATCCGGCAGCTTATCGAAATCGCGTTCGATATCAACATGATCCAGACCACACCCGGTAATGCTCATGAAACATGCTAAGGCAATAAATCCCCACAGATAATGACGTACATCCATACCTGAATTTGTGACTTTAGATTGGCAAACAAAAATTTTGTACTCTCTCTATCATAAAAAAAGTAATGCAACAAACGACGTCTACATCAAAAAACGCTTTTTTTCAGGCTTTAGGCCCAGGTTTGATCATGGCGGCTGCAGCTAT
>JBCBST010000070.1:0-16740 GCA_039819115.1 Bacteroidota bacterium | reverse complement strand
CGTGGGGAGCATATACCTCGCAAGCGGATTCCTGTTTGCCGTTTTATTTCTGATAAAGGGGTTGGGTAGGGTGGATAAGAACGCCGAGCAAACCGGGTTCGGATTCAAACTCATCATTTTACCTGGTCTGTTGGTTTTCTGGCCGGTATTTCTGAAAAAATGGAGAGCGGTATGACACCCGGCTTACGTAAAACACACGTTTGGATATGGGTGGTTCTCTCCATATTGATCCTGTTGATTGTGATAGGAGGATTCGGATGGGGCTAAGCTATACAAGCGTACAGTGGAATAAGCAGAAGAAGGCCTACGATCTCTACCTCTGGATTGGGATAGGCTTGATGCTGGTCTCGTTTACGATTTTTCAACTCGTGCTGCATCCCACAATAACCGTTGAAACATTGGTAATTCGGGCTACCGCGGTTACCGCATTTGTATTGTTACATCTTATTCTATCCATTGGTCCGCTGAGCAGGCTGAACCCTATCTTTTTACCCCTGTTGTACAACAGACGCCATATGGGGGTAAGCATGTTTCTGATTGCACTTGTTCACGGTGCTTTTTCAATCATACAATTCCACGCCCTCGGAGATGCGAATCCCATTATCAGCGTGTTTACCTCTAACCAGCATTACGAGTCGATTAGCCTCTTCCCATTTCAGATCTTAGGCTTTTTCGCTTTGGTTATTCTCTTTTTGATGGCTGCCACCAGTCATGATTTTTGGCTCAACCAGCTATCACCCAGGGTTTGGAAAGTGCTCCATATGGGGGTGTATATAGCCTATGCATTATTAGTGGGCCATGTGGTGCTCGGAGTATTACAGTTTGAACACCATCTCATGTACTGGGTTTTGGTGTGCGCAGGCTTTTTTTGGATTGCCAGTCTGCATATCCTGGCTGGAGTAAAAGAATGGCGCCGGTTATCGGGAAAAGATGTTGTTTCGGCTGACTCTGGGTTTCATTGTGTTGCCAGCGTAGCCGAAATACCAGCCGGAAGGGGGAAATCCATTTTCCTGAAGGATCAGAATATAGCCATTTTTAATAACGATGGTCAATTCTCAGCGGTCCACAATGTATGCAAGCATCAAATGGGTCCCCTCGGGGAAGGTAAGATTGTGGATGGATGCATTACCTGCCCGTGGCATGGATATCAATACCTGCCTGAAAACGGACAAGCCCCTCCGCCTTTTACTGAAAAGCTACACACCTATCACACGAAGATTATAGATGGAAAGGTTTGGGTGAACCCCACTCCGAACCCGGAAGGAACTGAGGTAGAACCATCAAAGATATCGACCCCATGAGTAAGGCTGAGTTTTATATCGGTTGGGAAGAACGCATGCCCTCCCGTCATAAACGCTTTTTCAGCGTTTTGATACCCCTGCTCCTGATGGCTATTCCTATCCTGGTTTTTGGTTTGGTTGTATTGCAGGAACCTTTTAACGATCATCAGTTCGAGTTTGGCACCCTTACGGAGCTTAGTGGTATTTATCATCAGGAGCCTTTCCCTATGTTGGAAGTCAGTTCCGGAGTTCCTGATGGGTTTTCCCGGCAGGTTCTGTTGGTTGGCTTTGGAAAATCCGGGGCTACAGCCAGTATAGATGCGATTGAACAAACACATGGTGCGTTAATCAATAAGCAGGTGACGTTTAAGGGAACCTTATTGTATGGTGATGGCATCACCTTGTTCGAGCTCACGGATCAGGAAGACAGTTTTGTTGCGGTAAGCGAACCGGACTCAGCTAACAAGCTGAATCCATCCGTACCGGAGGAAAAAATGCTCATCGGCGAGCTGATCGACCCGAAGTGCTATTTTGGGGTGATGAAACCCGGACTGGGTAAAGCCCACCGGAGTTGTGCGGTACGATGTGTGAGCGGAGGTATTCCCCCAGTGCTGAAAGTTGATGACCCATATTCCGAATCCGATCGGTATGTTATCGTGAAAGGATTAAACGGCAAGAAGATTAACGCAGACCTACTTCCTTACATTGGGGACCATATCATGGTGAATGGAAGCATATATACGCAAAACGGTTGGGATGTAATACACATTGATACTTCTCTGATTACCAGGCTATATAAGAAAAGAAGACCTGGTTTTAACGCTGACGTTTACTACGCCTCATCGGATGATATGTGTGTATATCCTCCTCTACCCAAATAGTTCGAATAGGCACAGGCAGGTCATCCCCTGGCTAAAAAAGCCCTGATCTCAATCAGAAATCAGGGCTGTGCATTATCCTGTTGGGTTATTCGGATAACGTTAACGTAACAAATTAAGCTCGTTCTATATCCTGTTCTACGCGGCCGTCTCGTCTATACTTCCCGGTTTGTATCGTTTTCTAATGAACGATCCCGAAGTTTTTTCAGGGCATACACGCCACCAGCTGCAGCTAATAATCCAAGCCCACCATCGATTGGCGCCTGAGAAGGATCGGCTGGGAGCGCAGGTGGTTGTGCAGTCGTTTGCAGGGTACCGAAAAAGATCATAAGTACGGAAATGCAGAGGATCAGAAGTAAGAATTGTTTCGTTTTCATATGCTTATTGTTTTGGTTTTTTAAAGAAAGAAATGAGCTATCAACTCAAATCTTACCTGGGTACTTGCGATTTATGAAGCCTCTGCACATTTAACCTAAGCTTGTTTATGCATCACTGTTTATTTTATCACTGTCATTCGTTTCACATGGATTGAACCACCTACCTGTAACCGGTACAGGTACATGCCCGAGGCTAATCCGGTAGCATTAAATGGAATAGAGTGATACCCCGAGGTCATGGTGGCGTTATCGATTAACGTGGCTACTCTTCGACCCAGAATATTATATACCTCAAGGGTAACCTGGGCCCGGTTCGGAATTCCAAACTCTATTTGTGTGGACGGATTAAACGGGTTGGGATAATTTTGCATTAACTCGATACTGAATGGAAGATCAGATGTGGTTTCATTCGCCGTTTGCTTACTTCGAATGATCAACGTAAATCGGTCTCCGGCGGAGGTCTTGGCCTTAGTCGCTCCCGGACTCACCGAATGCAGCGCCGGATAATACCCCGGCTCCTGGATGATGGTTTTACCCTGTCCTGCATCAAAGCTATATTCACTCGACTCCGTTAATGACACCAGCGATTGGGTGTGAGCATCAAAAAGCTCCACTTCCCAGCTATCGTCCAGGCCTTGTATGCGCCACGACAGAGTAAATGCGCCCGACACATTGCTGCCATCCATTACAACATCCAGCTCAATAGATTCTATATCGAGCGGTAATGTATTAATATCCATCGGAGCCAGATCGGCATAGGCGGTACTCAGCGATAAGTAAGCACTGTTCATGGAATTTAGCTCGTAGGCATCATAGCGATCTTTGCCTACCTGTGATGCTTCCGAAAACATGATGACAGACCGGTCGGATAATTCATTTCCGGACAGGGTCAAGGTGATTTGGGGCACGATAGCTGTTTTTTGGAGTACGCCCCCCCCGCTTCGCACGGAATCATTCATGGCTAAAGAAGGAGTTGCCGAGTCGTCTGCTTTTACCCAGAATCCCTGCAATGGCGCAATTTTTCCATTCCCCAATGTTCCTGCCAGTCCATTCCAGGTGAGGTATGCTCCTACTCCGTTATTGGCACTGTCACTCCAAACATAGATGGAGTTATCCAGTCCGGTACGGCTCCATCCCGCACTTTCATCCCAATCAATAGTGGAAGCAAAAGGGTTACCAATCATATTCCAACCATCATTAGCGGAATCGTATGTTCCGTTAGCACCCGAATAGGTAAGGCTGAGCGTTGGTGAAGAAGAACCCGATTCCTGGATCGCATTCGCCCGGATCAGCTTTGGAAATCCACCCTGTATTCCATCCGTGCGAGGATCGTCGTCTTCATATACATATACCAATACAGCCTGTCCTACCAATGGCGCATCTGAGGCGGAGGATATTGCCGCAAATCCTCGTGCTGATGCATCCGTATCCCCATCACCCTCGGTATACACATATATGTTTGGTATTCCGGATGCTTCATCAGCTCCTGTAAATCCCTGAGTCCAGAGCCCCTCCAATAACTCGCCATAGGTGATACCTTCTGAAGGAGAGGAAATAATTCTCCATCCCTCGTCTCCGGTTATATACGCCCCTAAAGGATAGGTTGAGGTGCTCCAGGTTAGTGTTGAGCTGCTACTAATACTGGCATCGTTTCCATAAGAAGTGAGGTCACTGATCAGATTTCCATTCCCTTCATCTACACGCCAGTACCCGATCAACCCTACCTCATCCGTATTAATCTGCTGAAAAATGTTGTTTCTCAAATCCTGGGCAGTTCGAGCCTGATTCCACATTCTGAACTCATCAATTCTGCCTGTCCAGCCTCCAATGGTAATAGGATCGTTATTGGTGTCTATACTTCCGGGTACAGTTGCGGATGTATCAGCTATGCCATCGATGTATAATGTCTTTGTTGTTCCGTCGAATGTGATCGCAATATGATGCCATTCCCCATCCTGTACGGATAGAGTACCGGGCAGCGTATGAGACGCCCCTGAGCTAAAACTGGTAAAGGCAACTGCATCCGACGATCCAGACCGGTGTATACTCCACGCGTCATCTCCCTTTTTTATAAGCGTCTGATTCTCGCTGGTAAAAGCATCTAACTGTACCCACGCTTCAAACGTGAGTGCGGTAGTCAGATCAAAAAGATCTTCATCAGCTACTACAAGTGCCGAGGTGGTATCTGTGAATTGAAGGGATGATCCGGGGTAGGAAACCGGATCTTCGGAATCGTATGACGTGATCTTCAGGTTATCAAAATAGAACCCCTGGTTCTGCCCCCCATCTCCGTCTGCCGGAGCACCTGCACCTCCTGCTCTGAAGAATAGCCGTGACGTAACACCACGTTCGGCTACGGTATCCCGTACTTCTCCAACATTGAATTCCCGATAGTTTTCAAAGGAAGTAGAGGTACCAATATGACTGCCATCCAGAAAGATATCCAGCACATCGTTGTTTGCTCCATCTACAAAACGAAGCTCCATTTCCAGGGTATGCCAGGTAGAAGTACTGGCGTCCACGTCTTCAATCAGGGTTCGATTACCGGAAAATGCGTTGAAATCGGTCGTTACCCAGCTTCCATCGGCTGTAGGTTCATTCGCAAGAATCCTCAGCCGGGCATTTTCTTCCCATTCAATGGCTAAAAAGTTCGAGCGATCCGTTCCATCTACATTACCAAAATCAATTTCTATGCGAGATGAATCCGGAGACGAACTCACCGCTTTGAAATCGAAACTGGCCCGGATTGTATTTACACTCGCCGAAGTACCCGACTCTCCGGCTGCAGAAGTAAGTGAGGCTGTGTAGGGCCCTTCAAAACCACCGGTACTGGGATCACTTGAAATTTTGAATACGTGTCCGCGGCTTCCACCCAGATCGACAATTTCCTGATCGGTAGCTGAACCACCTATTTTCCATCCATTTTGTCCGTTGGTAATGGCTCCGGTATCAAAATCAGAAAAATCAGTTCCGTATGAGTCAAAATAGCTGAACGTATTGTGTTCCCCGAGTAGTAACGACACACTTTGATCGTCAAAGGCAATGTATCGTATGTTGGTCATCGTGTTCGCACCATTTGGTGCACCTACACGTTCATCCGTAACTTCAAATTCCCCGTTTGTTTCCGCAAGGGCGTAGTCGTTTCTGTCTCCACCCAGACGAACGGTATCAATACCGGCACCTCCAAAAACAAGGTTGTTCGATCCGCTGAGGCTGATGGTATTATTATTCGCATTTCCTACCAAGGTAAGTGTGGAGTCATTACCAGTCAGGGTCAGCTCAACAACATTCGAATCAAATACCAAGCTATCTATACCTGATGCTCCAGATAATAGCTCGATGGTGAGACTGTCTTTATCGACACTTACTGCAGCATTCGAGTACACTCCTTGTTGTACATACATCGTTCCACCTATCACCACGGCATCTATACCCGCATCTAAGCTTCCGAACGGCTGACGTGCATTACCTAAGCCGTTTCCCAAATCAAAATCATCCTCAGCTGTGAAAGAAGAACCTCCTTCTGTATAAATGTGTGTACGATTCCCCACACTACTACCTATTCCCAAAAGTCCGTTCGACCCATATCTACGGTCTAAGACCGACATATTCCCATTCGTTTTGGACAGTTGAAGCAGATCCCGGCTGTAATCCAACGTACTGCTTGTTGGTGAAGTGGTATACGCTCCATCCGAAACCGTTAAGAATACGATATCCCACTCGCTACCGGTCTGGCCCGGGAGGTTATCTGTCATGGTCAGATCATCTGTACGAACAAGAAATGACCCTTTGGTATTATCGATCGTGTTCTGGCTGGCAGTACCACTACTGCCATTTACAAAGGAAACACCGGTTCTAAGGTTGCTGATGCTATTATTTGTGACCCATACATCCTCAGCACTCACGACTACACCAAATGCATTTGCCATAGTGTCCCAATCAACCGTATGAAAATCTAGCGGATAGGGTCCTTCTATTGCCAGGTTGTTAACCGTTACAGAATCGGCACTCACGCTAATCCCTGTCTGTCCGCGATCTACTTGCACGGTTACACCGGATTGTCCTGCTAAAACCACCCCTTTTTTGGAAATACTCACCTGCTCCTGGTAACTGCCGGAATGTACAACAACACTATCGCCCGTTGCAGATGAATCCACCGCTTGCTGGATACTGCTAAAGATCGTCTCTACCGAAATCCCGGTATCGTCTTTAACCACTACTGAACGGTTAAAAGTATTCGCAGAAAGCGCTGCTGATAAATCGATATCCGCCCCTGGAAGACTTCCTCCCGAATACGTTTGCAAAACGATTCCATCGTTACTGAGCGTAACCTGATTCCCTGTAATTATGTTATCTGCTGATCCTATTCCAAATCCCTCTTCCGTAGCCGAGATCGTATTACCAGTGATCGTGTTTGAATTATTCTGAAGGCTTATTCCATACCCTGTATGTGTGATCGTATTGTCAGAAATGGTGTTAAAGCCCGAGGTGTACTGCGTCGTGGTCTGAATTCCAGTGAGCACACTGTCAATCTGGTTATTGGAAACGGTAACATATTGTCCTGTTACAGCCACACCCGTATGAGTACCTCCTCCTTTTACGGTAAACCCGCTGAACGTAGTGCTATCAGCTCTCAGATCAACCACACGTTCGAGTGACGCCGATGAGTCTCTGGAGATAACTGCACCATCGGCTCCCTGAATGGTTAGATTGGAATATCCCCCCAGACCAATACTAAAGGCATCATACGTTCCGACACCTACCTGAATGGTCCATTCATGAGAAACGAATCCAAGAGCGGTGGTGATGCTGTTTCCATCCGTTACAAATACATGCTGATCTTTCAACAACACAAACCCGGAATATCCTCCCGAAGCATCTACTCCGTGGCCGATCCGCTCTTCCACTGCTAATAACTGGGTATTGGTCATCGTACTGGCCTCAACCCCACCAAAACTGTTATCTGAGGCATCAAATGACGTACCCGAACCTGTGTATATCCCAATATGAGTAGGATTGTTATCAAACTCGTTCCAGATCAGCACCGCTCTTAACTCCGCGGGTGCCGGGCTTCCTGTGGCCGTCCACGGCCCGAACCCCAACCCTTCAAATACCTGGTTGGAAATGGTATTCCCCGAAAAAACCACGCTATCCGGCCCATCCGCCGAAAGCCCCACAAAATTATCGTCGAACGCATTGTTCAACACCTGCGCCTTAGCAGCTCCCGGATTCAGGTAAACCCCTGTTGCCCATCCGGTAAAGCTATTCTGCCGGATCGTAAGTCCCGTTTGATTCCCTCCAATGGCATTGATAATCCCTCGATAAGAATCACCGTCTACGATTCCCGACCGACTGAACCGGGTATTTTGAATGGTGATGTCGACTGCCCCATTGTCCAGGTATACCCCGGCCTTTGCCCCCTGCACCAGTTCCCCTTCCTGTATGTGCAACCCATCAATGAAGGTACTATCCGCAGAACCGGTAAGACGAATGCTACCCGTGAGCGAAGATTCCGTAGCCGAACGATTCCTCGCATCCACACCAGCCTGGCTGCCCAACAGAACCAGACTCCGGGTAGAAATGACCAGGTCTTCTGAATAAGAACCACTCGCTACAAACACTGTATCGCCCGTCGAGGATGAGTCAATAGCATGTTGAATAGTAGCGCACGGACTTGTTACAACCAGGCAATTGTTCCCGGTATCATTTCCACCGATCGATACATATCGCTGTACCTGCGAATAAGCCGACGTGGTTAAGAAAAGCAGAATAAGTAAACAAACAGGATACGATCCTTTATACATAGCAAAACTTCTGTTAAAGATTTATGCATGATCAGCTGGCGCATTAAAGGCCATATCAGATTCTTTTATCCCAAAACACCTACCAATTAAGTTGCTGTGAACCATGCATGCTAAACCTAAAACAAATCACGGCCAACCTGTTAAAACGTAAAGCTCAAAGGCTTTCACTGATTACTCAATAGCCGGATAGAGCCTGATATGCCCTGAAGCACCGGCTTATAGCTTCTCAGATTCCACTTACCGCTTTTTTGATACGCTTAGAAACCGTTAAAATGGGCAACGATTTGCGAATTAATGCCCGACCGGATAGCTCTTCTGCTTTATCAATTTTCGAAGCTTCCTGAATCCCACTGATATAGATAAATGGAATCTTCCTGTCGTAAAACGATGACTTTTTATAATGATGAAAAAGCATGATTCCACTTACTACAGGCATCTCAATATCGCAGATAATGCCGTCAGGAGGGTAATTATGAAATGATTCAAGAGCCAGGTATCCATCCTCAAAAGAGCGAACGGTAAAACCTTCCCGTTCTAATACATGATGCAGTAAGTCTCGGTAAAAAATATCGTCATCAATTAAATACAGTATTTTTCTACTGTTTCTGTTCTTGCTGATTCCCAAAGAAGTAAACGTTTTGTTCAGGGTACAAATGAAGCACAGAACCTATTTATTCACCCCAATTGTTATTTTCATTTACTGCCCAATGATTTGAACTCAGGCTTCAAAACCCGTATCTCCGTGTAACAGAGTGAGTTTGTCACTATCTTTGTTCTGAAGTCATTTTGCACAAGCGCAATCGTGATTCCTCAATAGTCATAGAATCTCGGTGTGCCTTTAATATTGCTGTATAAACTTAACAGTCTGGGTATGCTTTCTTTATCACAACCACTGGGTACATGGAGATTGTTTGTCCTCCTGTCCCTCTTTTGGATTCATTACGCCACCTTTTCTAATGTACAAGCACAACACAGAGACCCTGTAAACAACCATTATTTTGTATCCGAAGGATACGTTCTGGACCATTGGACCACCGACGATGGATTACCATTAAACTCAATTATTGACATTATCATGTCAAAGAATGGGTACCTCTGGTTTGCGACCTATGATGGACTGATCCGCTTTAATGGCGTAGACTTCAAAATCTACGATTCCAGCGAGCATGAAGAATTAAGGGGAAACAGGTTCCAGCAGCTCATGGAAGCTTACGATGGGAGTCTGTTAATTCAAAGTGAAGGCCTGCATTTCTCAAAGTTTGAGGGAGGAGCGTTCACCCACCTCACCAGTCTGGATCGACAGATTTATGGAGATGGTGTGGGGATGACCTTTTATAAAGACTCTGAAAAAACAATATGGATGGGCTGGGATAAGGGTATCTATCGTTACCGGGAGGGAGAACTCGAGCCTTTTAGACCGGACGCAATAGACTTTCCGGTCCGGAAGATACTCTATGCTGATGAATCTGAAGTATGGTTCGAAGCTCAGGAGAACTTTGCATTGTACCGGTTTGACAGAAACAGTGAAGAAAGCGTTGAACGGATACAAGACAAATCCTCGTACAGTAACTCCGTGATTAAGATCGGAGATACCACCTGGTTTGTAAACTCCGGCAACCTGTTTACCTATACAAACGGTACTCTGGATACGGTTATAGATACGGAAGAATACTTTTTTAAAGGTATGGCTCTCGACGCCAAGGGTGAATTGGTTATTGCTTCTGATAATGGGTTTCATTCTTACACCGAAGCTGACGGTTTAAGGTTGGCAGCAGAATCAAGGATAAAAACGCCTGGTAAAACGTTCTTCTTCCTTGAAAAAAACGGAGTATTCTGGAGTTCAAATCATAAGGAGCTATATGAAAACGGAAAGCTTGTATTTAAAAGCGATGGGTTCATAAACTCATTTATCATAGATCCCGAAGGTAGTGTCTGGATTTCCTCTATGAACAAAGGCCTGTTCAGACTCAAGCCCAAACGATTTAAGACCATTAACACCTCCAATGGTCTTACCCATAATCCTATCTATCCCCTGTTTCAGAGCAGCGATTCTTCCATATGGATTGGAACATTTGGCAGAGGTTTAAACCAGTTAAAAGAGGGAAACATCCGTTCAGGCTTCTCTCTGCGCGCTAAGAGAGAGACCGACCATGGGTACATTCAGGCATTTGAAGAACTGAATGACTCCACCCTGCTGGTGAGCATAATGGGTGATGGTATTCAGGCTTTGAAGAAAGGCTCATCAACACTTACCCCCTACTGGTTTAATGACCAATTCGATACCCGACATATATTTAGTTTGTTTAAAGACTCCCGGAATCGTCTGTGGATTGGAACCGTCACTAAGGATTCCTCCGGGTTATTCATGGAAGATATCGATGCAGGTACCATTGAAAAAATAAGCTCCAATTACGGGGTTCCTCCGGCTAAAGTACGATACGTCCATGAGCTCCCGAATGGGGACATCTGGTTTGCAACCGCCGGCGACGGCATCATTCACTTCGATAATAACGAATATAAGATGTACTCCTCTCAGGACGGGCTGGCCAGTAATTACCCAAGAGCCCTGCATCATACCTATAATCCGGTTTCAAACGAAACCATACTTTGGGTAGGCTATGAGGATAAAGGGTTAGATCGGATAACCCTAAAAGACGGAACACCCGACCTGGAAACAATCACAAATTACCAATCCCGGGATGGATTATTTGATAATTCCATTCATATCATTTTAGAACAGGATGACAAGTTTTGGTTTAACACCAATCGTGGGATATTCTGGGCCAATATCCACGAGCTGGAGATGTTTCATAACAAGGAAATTGATCATATCTACACCAGAGGATATGATGAGGCCGATGGACTCCTGAACCGTGAGGGAAATGGTGGTGTGCAACCCGCTGGTTTTAAGGCCCTGGATGGAAGTATCTGGTTTCCCACCCAACAAGGAATTGTTAATTTTTATCCGGATAGTATCTGTTCAAATGGCGCCTTACCTCCGGTAATCATTGAAACCATTAACTCGGGAGAGCTTGCCTTTACTCCCGACTCTGCAACAATCACTCTTCCATCATCCAGTCGCGATCTGACCATCAGTTATGCGTCATTGAGTTATTTGAATCCCGCGAATAATCAATATAAATACATGCTGGATGGATATGACCGTGACTGGCAGCTTGTAGGTGAACGGAGAACCGCCTATTACACGAATTTGCCGAAAGGTACCTACACATTTAAAGTACAGGGTACCAATAATGAGGGTATTTGGAATACCGAAGGTGCCCAGGTCGTAATCACAGTTACCCCCTACTTTTATGAGACCGCTACCTTCTACATACTATTGACCGTTATTGTGTTCTCCCTGGTCTTTTGCTGCAAGTATATGATGCATGTTCGCCATGCCAGGAAAGAAAGAAGACTGCAGGAAGAAGTAAAAACCCGTACTAAACAACTGGAACGTGAACGACTTAAGACCGAGAAACAGGCTCAGAAGCTGGCCCGGCTTAATGAATTTCAATCCCGCTTTTTTACGAATATCAGTCACGAGTTAAGAACACCGCTCACGTTGATCATAGGACCTCTCGAAGATGCATTAAACGCTGCAGACAAAGGCAGCTACTTCGACCATGATCAACTCGAAATGATGCTCCGAAACAGTAAGCAACTGCATAAATTAATAAACCAAATCCTCGATATTTCTAAGTATGAAAGTGGTGCTATACAGTTAAAGCCCGAAGTCAATACGATCTATCCATTCCTCAAAACAATTGTACATCGCTTTCAGGATATCTGCACCTCAAAGCAAATTACACTCGAGTTAACCGCAAACCATCAATACGGTCATATCTTTATCGATTCGGGCCTGATGGATACCGTATTCACCAACCTGCTTTCTAATGCTGTAAAATTTACCCCGGTTGGTGGTGTCATTAACGTTCACTTATCGGAAGACCAGAATCGCTACTTCATTAAAATTACCGACTCGGGTGTGGGTATTCCTGAACCTTACCTCGAAAAAGTATTCGATCGGTTTTTCCAGGCGGAACAATACAATATAAATTCAGCCTCGGGATCCGGATTGGGATTATGTATTGCTAAAGAGATTGTCGACCTCCACGAAGGTAGTATTGAACTAACCTCTACTGAAGGTATTGGAACTTCATTTATGATCTGCTTGAAAAAAGGCTTCAGCCATCTTGCATTCACCGAATTGCATATAGCCCCACCCATCGAGCCGGGCATATCTGAAACCTCAAGTGGTCACTACCTCTTGGATTCCCTCCAGGAAGCTGCTGTTACCCTGGAACAGGATGAATTTGACTCAGTGGATAAAACCACCATTCTTGTCATTGATGATAACACCGATATCAGGGAATATGTGTCCCAATGCATCCCCAATACCTATCGTGTTCAGCAAGCCTGCAATGGGCGAGATGCCTATCAACGAATCAGTAAATCCCTTCCGGATTTAATCATCGCAGATATTATGATGCCGGAAATGGATGGCGTAGAGTTAAATAAGCTCCTCAAAAAAAACCCTGAGACGGCGTCAATCCCCTTCATATTTTTAACGGCAAAAGACGAAAAAAGGCATCGTATCAAACGAATTAAGGAAGGGGCCGATGTTTATATCACCAAACCGTTTGATAAACAGGAGTTGCTTGCCCATGTTGAGAATCTATTAGCCAGCCGGTTCCGGTTAAGAGAGCAATTGCTTAACGATCTTAAAAATGAAGCCCAACCTATCATTACGTCTGCCGGAACAGATGATCCGTTTATGGAAAAACTACATGAGGTATTGGAGTCTGAATTTTCGAATCCGACACTTTCCGTGAACGTGATCAGAGAAAAGCTATACATGAGCAGATCTACCTTCTACCGGAAGATTGTAGAAAAAACCGGCTATAACGCACAGCAGTATGTTAATCAGTTCAGACTTGATAAATCCAAAGATATGTTGATTCATCAAAAAGCTTCTATATCTGAAATATCGTATGCCTGTGGTTTTAATAGCTTGTCTTACTTCAGCCGGTCTTTTAAAGACGCGTTTGGGAAGTCGCCTTCCGAGTTTTTAAAACATCAACAAGTGTTGATGGTCTCTGAAATGGAATAAAGCCGGGCTACAGGCTGGGAAGACGTAGTCATAACTATAGATTCTGACCACTCATAAACGATGCAGGAATAACGGATAAACACTACCCCCGTTTCCCTGCCTGTTTAAGTTACCCCGCTCGCTCTATAGGATTCATGGTATGCCACGCATAAAAAAACCCCGATCTCAACAGAAACCGGGGTTAAACGCATCCCATAAAATGCTGCGTTTAATAAGCAGGACAGGATGATTTACATCATGCCACCCATGCCGCCCATTCCACCCATGTCAGGCATTGGAGGCATTGGTTTTTCTTCTTCCGGCTTCTCAGATACGACAGCTTCTGTAGTCAACAACAGACCAGCAACAGATGCAGCGTTTTCCAGAGCCGTACGGGTTACTTTAGTCGGATCGATGACACCAGCAGCAACCAGGTCTTCGTATACTTCTGTGCGAGCGTTGTATCCAAATGCATCTTTGCCTTCGTATACTTTTTGTACAACAATAGCACCTTCGATGCCAGCATTGTTACTGATGGTACGAAGCGGTGCTTCAACAGCGCGACGGATAATATCGAATCCAACTTTTTCGTCTTCGTTGTCAGCCTCAAGACCATCAACAGCAGATACCGTACGAAGTAAGGCTACGCCACCGCCTGGCACAATACCTTCTTCAACAGCGGCACGTGTTGCATGTAATGCATCTTCAACGCGGGCTTTCTTTTCTTTCATTTCAACTTCAGACGCAGCACCGATGTACAATACAGCTACACCACCGCTTAGCTTAGCTAAACGCTCTTGTAGTTTTTCGCGATCGTAATCAGAAGTCGTTGTCTCGATTTGAGATTTAATCTGATTTACACGGGCTTTGATGTCGTCTTCTTTACCAGATCCATCTACAACAATGGTGTTGTCTTTATCAATAGAGACACGAGCCGCCTGCCCTAAGAAGTCCAGTGTGGCATTCTCCAGCTTGTAGCCTCGCTCCTCAGAAATAACAGTACCGCCGGTAAGGATGGCAATGTCTTCCAGCATTGCTTTACGACGATCACCAAAACCAGGAGCTTTTACCGCTGCAATTTTCAGAGAACCGCGTAGCTTGTTTACAACTAATGTTGCTAATGCTTCGCCTTCTACATCTTCAGCAATAATAAGAAGTGGCTTGCCAGTTTGAACTACTTTTTCCAATACTGGAAGAAGGTCTTTCATCGCGGAAATCTTCTTATCAAAAATAAGGATGTACGGATCTTCCAATTCTGTGGTCATCTTGTCAGAATCGGTAACGAAATACGGAGAAAGGTATCCGCGATCGAACTGCATACCTTCTACTGTTTCCAGGTAGGTATCAGTACCTTTTGCTTCTTCAACAGTGATTACACCGTCTTTGCCCACTTTTTCCATGGCATCAGCAATCAGGTCGCCAATAAATTGATCGTTGTTCGCGGAGATGGTTCCAACTTGTGCAATCTCGTCACGGCCATCGATCTCTTTGCTAAGCTCTTTAAGGGAAGCAACAATAGCTTCAACGGCTTTATCGATACCACGCTTCAAGTCCATTGGGTTAGCACCAGCCGTTACGTTTTTAAGACCGGCACTCACAATAGCCTGAGCTAGAACGGTAGCAGTAGTCGTTCCGTCACCGGCATTATCGCTGGTTTTGGAAGCTACTTCGCGCACCATTTGGGCGCCCATGTTTTCTACTTTGTCGGCTAATTCGATTTCTTTAGCCACGGTTACACCATCTTTGGTTACGTTAGGTGCACCGAATGATTTTTCGATAACGACGTTGCGCCCCCGAGGGCCGAGGGTAACTTTTACCGCGTCAGCGAGTTTGTCTACACCGCGCTTAAGTGCGTCGCGTGCTTCAATGTCGTAGTGAACTAACTTTGCAGACATAGTTTATCTAAGATTTAGTTTAGTTGATTTAAATTTCTTGTATAGGAGAGAATGAATTAGGCAAGGATACCTACGATGTCGGATTCACGCATAATCATGTACTCTTCACCGTCTAAGGTTACTTCAGTACCTGCGTATTTTCCGTAAAGCACTTTGTCGCCCTCTTTAACGGTCATCTCAATTTTATTACCGTTTTCAACTTTACCAGGCCCTACAGCAATAACGGTGCCCTGTTGCGGTTTTTCTTTAGCTGTATCTGGGATGTACAGACCAGAGCTGGTTACTTCTTCAGCCACGTCCGCTTTAACAAGAACACGGTCGCCTAAAGGTTTAATATTAGCCATTTCTATGACTCCTATTTAGGTTTTGGGTTAGTAATTAGATATGGACATTGTCCGTTTTCTGCGCGAACAATCACAACAACTGTACCAAACCTTAAAATGACAGCAATACTTCCCGTTAACAGCGAAGAATGGGATAAAGCAGATTACAAAATGTCATTCTGTTCCAGATGCTCTGCCAACTTTGCATAGGTTTGAGGGGACCAGTGCTCTGCACGCTCATCAAGATCAAAACCAGGAGGTATATAATCACCCAGTACACGCTTTAATGCATTGCTTAATTTTTTTCTTCGCTGATTAAACGCTGTACGTACAACGTGTTTGAGTGCATGATCGGTACATCCAAGTGCAGGGCTGTTAAACCTGAGCCGAATAACAGAACTCATCACTTTTGGAGGCGGAGAAAAGGAGTTTGGAGATACATCAAACAATAGTTCAGGAGTACTCATAAGCTGAGTCTGAACACTCAATATGCCATATGCTTTTGTAGAAGAGTTAGCCACAAGACGTTCAGCCACCTCCTTCTGCATCATTAAAATGGCCTCTTTAAACTGTGTGCGGTGCGCAAGTAGTGCAAATAGAATCGGACTGGTAATGTAGTATGGAAGATTACCTACCACATAGGTATCCCCATCCCGAGCAATCAGAGCTTCCCAATCGGCCTTTAATACATCCTGTTTATGAAGGTGTACTTCTGGTAGTTCGCCTTTTAATAATTCGATAGCACGTTCATCCACTTCTAATGCATGTACATCGGTACTTTTAGAAACCAGATACCGGGTCAGCGCTCCGGTTCCCGGACCTATCTCAATAATTCGATCCTGGTTAACCGCGTTTACCTCCCGTACAATATTGTTCAATACATTACGATCGGTAAGAAAATGCTGGCCAAGGCTCTTTTTGGGTTTAATCAACTTATTCTTTCATGTTTGTATTCCGAATCCCTTAACTAACACCGTTCTGGAATTTAAAATTTTTAATTCCGGTAAGGAGCTTATCTTCTTTGATTGGCTTTCCTTTTTCGTGCTTTGGATATCTCACCATTAGATACTGACCATATCGGAATAAAAACA
>JBCBST010000069.1:10895-16771 GCA_039819115.1 Bacteroidota bacterium | reverse complement strand
ATATTTCTGGCCCTTTTGTGGGCACGCGAGAGACGCAAAAATAAACTCTACAATACGACCTGAAATGGGCAGATTATTTGATTTCATGCTGCCGGAGAATCGTTCTCCATTAACAGCAGATAGTACAGACGGACTCTTTCACTTCATCTCTGAAGTTAGCCTTATTTTTTTAGTTGGTATCGTTATAGCGATGCTATACTTCGCATTCCGTTACAAGCGTAAATCGGAAAGCGACAAAACACCCTATATCAGTCATAACAACACACTTGAAATTACCTGGTCAGTTATCCCTCTTATCCTGGTTATGATCATTTTTGGATGGGGATACACAGGCTGGTTAAATCTTAAGACGGTACCCGACGATGCCTACGAAATCCAGATCTCGGGATTTAAGTGGGGTTGGACCGTAAAGTACGAAAATGGTGCTCAGGTCTTAAATGAGCTCCACGTCCCTAAAGGCCGTCCGGTTAAGCTGGTTATGCAATCACAAGATGTGTTGCACTCCTTTTTTATTCCTGATTACCGGGTAAAGCAAGACGTACTGCCAAACCGTTACAGCTACCTTTGGTTCCAGGCTGAGGAAGTTGGCGAATCTCAGGTTTTCTGCACAGAGTATTGCGGAACTTCTCACTCAAACATGCTGGCTAAAGTGTTTGTACATGAAGAAGAAGATTTTGAGACTTTCCTTGCCACAGCGCCTAAACCAGGTCAGGGTGGCACACCCGTTGAACGGGGCGAAGGTCTGGTAACGATTCAGGGGTGTGCAACATGTCACAGCGTGGATGGTTCAAAACTGATTGGACCCAGCTTTGCAGGGCTTTGGGAACGTGAAGAAGAAATGGAAGACGGAACGAAGATAACCGTTGATGAGAATTACCTGCGGGAATCCATTCTCAATCCAGGTGCAAAAATTGTTAAGGGCTACCAAAACCAAATGGTAAGCTATGAAGGTCGGTTAACGGACGATGAAATCTCCGACATTATTGAATACATCAAAACGTTGAAGTAAGCATATGGCAACAGCAGAACTACCAAAACAAACTACACTTCAGGTAAAACGGTATACACCGGTCGATAATGCGAAAAGCCACTACCTGAATGCAGAAAAAGGCGTTTGGGCCTGGATGACAACCGTCGATCACAAAAAAATCGGCATCATGTACCTGGTTGCTGTAGCGCTGTTCTTCCTCGTTGGTGGGGTGTTAGCACTGTTACTACGGACAGCCTTACTGGAACCTTCTACCGACTTTATTACGGCAGATACCTACAACCAGTTTTTCACACTACACGGTGCGATCATGGTATTCTTTGTACTGGTTCCGTCCATACCCGCTGCTCTGGGCAACTTTGTACTGCCTATGCAGCTCGGTGCCAAGGATGTGGCCTTTCCTCGGCTGAATCTCGCCAGTTTCTACATTTATGTGATAGGCGCCGTTTTTACCTTTATGGCTATTGCCAATAACGGATTGGATACCGGATGGACCTTTTACACGCCTTATTCCACTACAACTGGTACCAGCGTAATTTGGGTTACCTTAGGTGCATTTATTCTGGGTTTCTCATCCATTCTCACCGGAACTAACTTCATCACTACAATCCATAAGTTACGGGCGCCTGGCATTTCCTGGAGTAAGCTTCCATTGAATATCTGGGCATTGTATGCTACTTCTATTATTCAGGTACTAGCCACTCCCGTTCTTGCTATTACATTGCTTCTTCTTACTATGGAGCGTTTCCTGGGTATTGGTATTTTTGATCCTGCCCTTGGTGGTGATCCGGTATTATACCAACACTTTTTCTGGTTCTATTCGCACCCCGCGGTTTATATCATGATTGTTCCAGGCTTCGGAATTATCTCTGAAGTGATTACCACATTCTCTAAAAAAACGATTTTCGGATACTGGGCCATTGCTCTTTCCTCATTGGCCATTGCGTTTATTGGCTTCCTGGTTTGGGGACATCATATGTTTACATCCGGGCAGTCTGCTGTAGCTACCACCGTATTTTCGTTTCTGACCTTCTTCGTAGGTATCCCGACCGGGATTAAAATTCTGAATTGGGTAGCTACGCTGTACAAAGGCTCCATCCAGATGAAAACCCCCATGCTGTACGTATTCATCTTTTTGTTCCTGTTCTCCATTGGTGGTTTTACAGGTATCACACTTGGCGCTTTGTCTGTAGATATCCACTTACATGACACCTACTACGTTGTTGCCCATTTCCACTACGTGATGATGGGAGGTACATTAATCGCACTACTGGCTGGCCTGCATTACTGGTGGCCAAAAATCACCGGCAAGATGTATAATGAGACCTTAGGGAAAATTGCTGCCGTTATCATCTTTATTGGTTTTAACGTCACGTTCCTCCCGCAATTCGTTATGGGAGCACAAGGAATGCCACGCAGATATTATAACTATATCGATCAGTTCCAGCCGTTCCATGTCACCTCTACCATTGGTTCGTATATTCTTGGAGTTGGGTTCCTGATCATTGCGTATTACTTGTTGCGCTCACTGTTCAGTAAAAATAATGCTCCTGCAAACCCATGGGGAAGCCGTGGTCTGGAATGGCAATCAAATACGCCTCCATCCTTCCATAACTTCGACTATACACCGGTAATTATTAACGGACCGTATGATTATCATAAGCCGATGGAAGAGTTCCAACTTGGATTGGCACACGATACCAACGGACATTCTACCAATGGTCATCCCGCTGAACTCAGTGGCGAGCCTGATCAGGAAACAGCACAAGCATAATCATTTATAAAACTAAGACTGATGGCAAACTCTTCTGCGTCACATCCTGCTTATCTACAACATCACTTTGTTGATTCCGATCAACAGTTTGATGCCGCCAAAATGGGTATGTGGGTATTCCTGGTAAACGAAATTCTCTTCTTTGGAGGATTATTTTGTGCATACATCGTTTTCCGAGCATGGTATCCCGAGTTATTTACCGAAGCAGCAACTAAGCTAAATACAGTTTGGGGTGCAGTTAATACTGTAGTTCTTATTGGTAGCAGTTTGACGGTTGCAATGGCTATTCGTTCTGCTCAGAAAAACCAAACCAAAGGTTTGCGCATCAACTTGTTGATCACCATCGTACTGGCATGTGTATTCATGGTTATCAAGGCCTTTGAGTATGAGCACAAATTTCATGAAGGCATCTTTCCTGGAGCTTATTACACCTACGAAGGAATAGAACACGAAATGGCTCCGGTATTCTTCAGCGTATACTATATGCTCACTGGAGTCCATGCTCTTCACGTTCTGGTCGGTATTGGGTTGATGGTATGGATTTATATCCGTGCCGGACGTAATGAATTCAGCTCGGAGTATTATACCCCGGTAGAGATCACAGGTTTATACTGGCACCTTGTGGATTTGATCTGGATCTTTTTGTTTCCTCTGCTGTACCTAATTGAATGATTTTTAACGATAACGTTAACGTTTAGCATCCTTTTTAATGAGCGCACACGCACACGAACATCATATTTCAACGCCCCTACAACTTTGGGCCGTAGGTCTTGCATTAACATTCCTCACTGTTGTTACTGTGGTCGTTTCTATGTTTGTTCCTATTCCGGCCCCATTCGATATTATCACAGCACTTTCCATTGCTTTGATTAAAGCCTTTTTAGTAGCTGCTTTTTTTATGAACCTGTATTGGGATGTTAAGTTTAATGCAATGCTCCTGATTGGAGCCGTCCTGTTTTTCATCCTTATGGTATGTGTTACCCTATTAGATACCATGTACCGTGTAGAAGTGGTTCCTTCATTCTAGATGTGACCGTTCAGGTAACCAGCTTTTTGAATCCCGCTTCATTATGTGAACGCGGGATTTTTTTTGCAGGCTATTCGGTATTGCCTATTCCTTCCCTATTTTATCAGTAAAAATATTCATGGCCTTATCCAAGACGACATTAGGCTCTTTTGAGCTATACGCTATTGAAACGGGAGATTTTAAACTCGATGGTGGAGCTATGTTTGGAGTAGTTCCCAAAACATTATGGTCAAAGCATATTCCGGTCGATGAATTGAACCGGATTACCATGACCATGCGGTGTCTTTTGATCAAATCGAACCAAACCAATAAACTCTATTTAATAGACAATGGTCTGGGTACTAAATTCAACCAGAAGATGACCGATATTTATGAAATCGATACTTCCGTTCGTGAAATGTTCCGTTCTTTCGAAGAACATGGATTTACCCCAGCCGATGTTACCGATGTAATTTTTACCCACCTACATTTCGATCATTGTGGTGGTTCAACCTTTGTAAACGATCAGGGGGATCTCGAACTCACTTTTCCCAATGCCCAATATCATGTTCATTCCGCTCAATGGGAGACAGCATTTGCTCCCAATGCAAGGGAAAAGGCAAGTTTCTTCAAAGAAAATCTCGAGCCCATTAAACAATCAAACCGGGTACAGCTCATAGAGGATAATCATGAGTTTGAGGAAGGTTTATCCGGACTGACCGTTAACGGACATACAAAAGGGCAATTCCTTCCAAAAATTGAAGGAGATGGAACTACGTTGGTTTTCGCTGCCGATTTAATTCCCACTCATGTTCATGTCCCACTACCCTGGGTTATGGGCTACGATATGTATCCCACCGAAACACTGCTGGAGAAAGAACGTTTTTTGAGGGAAGCCAGTACTAATAACTGGTATCTGTTTTTAGAACATGATGCTTTTGAGGAGTTAATCACCGTAAAAAAGGAAGAAAACCGGTTTAAAGTGGCTAATAAACTACGTTTAAATCAGTTAACCAGTCTGTAATTATAAGCTATTCATCCAACACTTTGTCTAACGAACGCATTGATAATGTACACCAGCAACTAAGTAAAGCGCATGATAAGCTGGATGCATCCAGGTTCCGGCTAGCTGTGTTCTCCGGTGTTGCCATCGGTTTAGGTGGGATACTGCTTTTCTTTCTGCTGGAATATACATTCTACTTTTCCCCGATCGTCAAGACCAGCGGATGGGCTATTGCCGTGCTGATTGGCTTTAGCCTTGCGTTCATCCAAAACAAACGAAATCCCGGAACCACGTTTCAGCATTTTTACCTTCTTTTTTCCAGAAACAGTAACCTGAAGCAGGTAAAAGATGCCTTAGAATTAACAACTTCTGGTGGTGGTAATCCTCAGCTTATTGAGGCCGCGGTGTTGCAGAATTTAAGCCAGGTCCCCGCTGATGAGTTTAGCCGGAAGTTAGACGAATTTGTTCGTACGCACCCCGCATTCGTCCTGTACAAAAGAATGGGGTTGCTAGTAATCCTGTTGTGTATCTCACTTGGATCTGTCTCCTTTACCTTTCCCGATGGAATGATACGAACCCTCACCTTCTGGGAGACGTATGAGCAACCCAACCCCTATCAATATGTTCTTTTACCGGGAACCACCACCATTGAACAAGGAACACAAGCAACTATTTCGGTTGAATTCACTAGCCAACTTATCCCCGAAAACCTGACCCTGTACCTGAAAACAGGTGTCGAGGACGCTTTTAGAAGTCGTAACCTCGAACGAATATCCGAACAAGCTTTTCAATCCCTTCCCATCGATGTGAACTCGGCGTTCTCTTATTATATTGATATGGATGGATTCAAAACACCAGAATACCAGCTTTCTGTAGAACTGAGGCCTCGTTTTTTAACGCTTCAGGCTGTAGTTGATGCCCCTGAATACACCCAGCTTTCTAAAGAGCTGGTTCAGTATCCAAACACACAAGTCAGAGCTTATAAAGGATCAGGCATTGAATTCCGGGGCTCATTGAATAAGCCGGTTAACGAACTCACCATCATCAGCTTTTCGAAGGGTGATACGCTTACGTTCAAACCAGATTCTGCATTTAGTTTTTCACT
>JBCBST010000069.1:0-10885 GCA_039819115.1 Bacteroidota bacterium | reverse complement strand
ACGCTCATTTTTCAATTAGTCGATAACAACGGATTAACAAACAAGAACCCATATCAAATGACCATAGCTGCAATGGATGATCAATACCCCTTTGTGGAGATCATTGATCCGGATTCGGATATCAGCATGGTAAAACCGGACTCTTTGACTATTGAATTTCGCGTGGATGATGATTTTGGGATTCGCAGAACCGAATTGGGATACCGCATGCAGAAAGCGTTTGTTGATGAACCAACGACAGGAAAACAGATACTTCGCACAACAAAGAATGGAACAAAAACAGCGTATTTGTGGGATTTGAAAGAACTGGGACTCAGTACCCAGGATCAGCTTACGTTCTGGATTGATGTGTGGGATAACGACTCTTTTTCAGGATCTAAACGAACCCGTTCTGCAGAACTAACACTTACCGTGCCATCACTAATCGACTACTTCGAAGAGCTGGATACCGAAGAGGAACAGGTAGAACAGACCTTAGAGGAAGTAGTTGAAGGGTTTGATGAAATTGAGCAGCAGTACCAGGAATTTAAAGAGGGATTAAAAGAAGAACCTCTGGGTGGGTATGAGCAACAGCGCCAGCTCGAACAAATCAAGCAGCAGCAGGAAAACGTTGAAGAACGGATCGAGGAGCTAAACCAGAAGTTTGATGAGATTAAAAAAGAGCTCGATGAACAAAACCTCCTGTCGGAAGAAACAATGGAGGCGTATGACCAGCTCAAGCAGTTGATGGAAGATATCGACGACCCTGCGTTCAGAGAAGCTCTCGAAAAGCTGCAACAACAAATGGGAAGAATGAGCCCGGATCAAATGCGACAAGCCCTTGACGAGGTGGAATTCAACGAACAATTGTATAAAGAACGAATTGAGCGAACACTCGAACTCTTCAAGCAACTTAAACTTACTTCCGACCTGGATCAAATTGCAGCATCATTTGAGGATCTAGCAGAGCAGGACTCAGTAAATTCCTCATCGCCCGGTCAGGAAGAAGCCAGAAACAATGATCTACAAAATCAGCTTGAACAACTACAAGAACAGGTTGATCAACTCAGCGAAAATACGAGTGAAAAGAATGAGGCCGATATAAATGAGTATCAGGAGCTAACAACAGAAGATCTCCAGAAACTTATAGAGGAGCTACAGGATCAAATCGCTCAGCAGCAGTCTCAGGAAAATCAGGAATCAGACGGTGGAAGTTCAGAACCGAGCGATATGAAGCAGGAATTCAATAAGCTCGCAGAACGAACACGATCGCTCATGAATGGCATGAGCCAGGAGCAACAAAACATTAATATATCGGGTCTGATGTATATTTTAGACGCTATGCTGCGGCTTTCGGTGGAACAGGAAAAATTATCTGAAGTCGCTCAACGTACTGAGAGCAGAAGCCAGGCCTACATCGATTATGCACGGGAACAGAAAAATGTAAAGGACATATTTAGCTCCCTTTCCGATTCCCTCTTCGCTTTATCTACTGAAATCCCTCAATTCTCTAACCAGATAAATACAAAAAAACTGGATACAGAGCGGCAGCTGGATGCCTCGTTAGCCCAAATGGCGCAACGTGATCAGCCAAAAGCTGCTGTTGCAACACGCCAGGTTCTTGGTGGTGTGAATGAGCTTACCTTTATGATTGCAAACTTGTTGGAACAACTGCAAAACCCTAGTGGTAATGGTGGCGGCAGCGGAATGAGCATGCAGCAGATGATTCAGCAGATGCAGCAAATGGGAGAGAACCAACAACAACTGAATGAGCAAATACAGAACATGATTAACGATATGCAGGGCGATCGCTTATCGAATGATCAAATGGAAAGGCTTAATCAAATGGCTCGACAGCAAAACTCTATCCGCAAGCAACTGGAGCAATTACAGCAACAAGGAGGACTCGAGGGTGATGCACTGGGTAGTGAACTGGAACGTATGATTGAGCAAATGGAAGAAACCATCAATGATTTGCGAGGTGGAGCCACAGATCCATTATTAATTGAACGCCAGCAAAATATTCTCCAGCGCATGCTCGATTCAAAAGACGCGCTTGAAGAACGCGATGAGGAAGAAAAGCGAGAGGGAACAACCGGTAAAGAGCTCAATCGCGTTACACCCCCTGAAATGACTCTTGAAGAACTGGAAAAAGAAATACGAAAACGCCTGAACGATCCGACCTTCACGAAGTATAACCCTGACTATCAGAAATTGATTGAACGCTACTTTGAGTTACTCAAAGAAGCCGAGGAGCGGGACAGTTAATTAAGCCTTACCTCTGTTTTCTGCGATAATTCTTTTATAAGCCTCCAGTACAGCTTCTGTAGTTTCCTGGGGCAACCCAACAGCAACCTCTTTATTCTTTTGGTGTGCGTTGGCCGGTGCAAAAGGCCTTCCCACTAACTCCAAACCAGGAACATCTCCGCCGGTATCACCAATAAATGCAGCTTCTTCCAGAGACACACCCAGCGTTTTACATAAGAAAGATATGCCTGCCCCTTTATTACAGCTTTTTGGTAGAATGCTGATTGAAACATCGGTATGATGAACTTCAAAGTTCATGTATTTACCCTGTACATAAGCTTCAATTTCCTCCAGCATAAACGGAATTTTAGTCGGATCCTGGTTAATGATGGCCGCATCGGTATGTTTTGCCCACTCCGGAATAGTGCCCTCGTAGTTTTTTATAATCACTTCTTCGAGCCAGTGCTTCAATTCCTCTACTTCAATCTTTGTCTGAACATCAAAAGATGGGTGCCAGGTTATAGTATTCTTTACCACATCGTACATCCCACCTCCACTTTCAAAAATAAAAGGGAGCTGAATACCTAACCACTGGGCAACCGCTTCTGCATATGGCATCGGTCTGCCTGTACAGATACTCATCGGAGGTATCGTAGGATCGTTTACACTGGCCATATTCAGAGCCCGGATTTCTGTTATCGCAGACCAATTTGGGCTGACGAAAGGCGGGGCTATACAACCATCCAGGTCGGTAATAAAGAGTTTAATCATAATCAGGTCGACGGTATGTAGGAACAATGGAACCGATAAGCATGCAAACCAACCCTATTGCTCCCATCCATTGGTATTGATTTTTAAAATCTGCGTATTCCTGGCTGGAGAACTCCCCCTTCTCTAACTCATCAATTCTGGCCAGAAAAGCATCAATACCTTCATTGCCTCTAGATATTTCATAATAGGCCCCATTCGCTTTGTTAGCGATATCGCGAAGCACCTCATTTTGAAGACGGGTTGTTACCACTTTTCCAGCTTGATCCCGTTTGTATCCTAAAACCGCTCCGTTACTGTCATATAACGGAATAGTCGTTCCCTGCTGGGTACCAATACCCACCGTGTAGACCAGAATAGAGTTATTTATCAGTTTCTGAAGGCTTTCGTCGAACGTCTGTTCATGATCTTCCCCATCCGAGATAATCAAAAGAACCTGGGAAGCATTTTCGTTACCCTCATTCTTTTCGAGGGATTGAAACGCTTCCAATGACGTTTCCATAGCCGATTCAAAATCAGTTGCGGAGCTCGGCATTTGATCGGTATCCGCAATTTCAAGAAATAATCGCAGAGCCGAATAATCCAACGTCATCGGGCTTTGCAGGTACGCCTCTCCCGTAAAAACAACCAGACCAACCCGGTCTCCTTTGAGTCGTTCAATGAGTCTGTTGATTTCAAACTTAGCTTTATCGAGTCGACTCGGGCGTACATCTTCTGCGTTCATACTTGCAGAAAGGTCAAGAGCGATCAACATGTCCACACCTCGTCTCTTAATCTCTCTTACTTCCGTACCGATTTTGGGTCCTGCCAGTGCAAGCAATAAGAAGCATAACCCAACTACAAAACTGGTTTTCTGGATGCCAGAACCAAGCGACCAGTGCCCTTGTCGCAGTTCACGGTATAAATCGTTGCTAAACAGCGCATGTACACGTTTTGTACGACTACGCTTTACAAAAATCATTGCTCCTACCAATACCGGGACCAGTAGAAAAAACCATAAAAAGACGTCCGTTTCCCAAATCATGCTATAAGATACGAGGGGCTGATTCTGAACTCAACTAATGGACCAGTACAACTTGTAAATCCATTAAGTTGTTTCCGGTTGGTCCGGTTTCAACGAGGGTATTCATCTGTTTATGAAACTCGTATGAGTTGAAGTCTTGTAGATACTGTTCCGGCAGTATGCCTGCTTTCCGGGCTTTGAGTGTGGTAAATGAGTCTACAACGGCACCGGCTGCCGGCGTATTTCCATCAACTCCATCCGTTGCGATGGATTGAATCGTAATCGAATGCTGGCCTTCAATAGCTAATGCACATGCAAGCGCAAGATGCTGATTTCTTCCTCCTTTTCCATTTCCAAGAACCTTTACAGTGCTTTCTCCATAAAAAAGTAGGGCTGCGGGTACCTCGACCGGACCTTCATTCTTCAGTACAGACAGAGCATGAGCACAGATATGCTTTGCAACTTGATTAACACTCTCGTTATAGGCCTGATCTGCAACCCAAGTATTATAACCTGATTGAGCCAGGTCTTGTGCAATATCATGTGCCAGCATCGATGCCGTATTCAGAAGGTGAATCGTATGCTCCGGGTGTTCATCAATACCAGGTTTTGGAGTTTCAGGAACCCGGCCTTGTACACCCAGCGAAATATGATTGCGCACACGCTCGGGAAGTTTATTCCAAAGATCATAGCTATACAAAATCTCTTTGGCTTCTTCAAAGGTAGAGCTATCGTGGATGGTAGGTCCGGATCCAATGACTTCGGGATCATCACCCGGCACATCTGAGATGATGTACGTATTCAGTTCAACATGCTGTAGGTGCTGAGCGAACCTTCCCCCTTTTACCTCATCAAGATGTTTACGAACCACGTTCATCTGATGAATGGACGCTCCGGATGAGAGTAACAGATCATAGGTTTCTGCTAGTTCATCGATTTCAATACCTTCAGCTGGAATACAAAACATAGCTGACGCCCCACCCGAGAGATAGAAATCTACGCTAGAACCTGCAGGTATAGATTCGGCAAAAGCGAGTAACTCATACGAGGACGCCACCGATTCTTTGGTTGGCAGAGGATGTGAACCTTTAAATACACTACCTTGAGAAAAATCCATAGCCTCGGGTCCGATAAAAAACGAATCCATACTGGTCGCTTCGTTCATAACGGTTCCGATAAAAAAAGGAACGGCTTTTCCGATGCCTATACTATATCGTCTCTTCATTTCTCTGTGTTGTCCATTTCTTTTGAAGTAAAGAAAGAGGTACCAGACCTAGTGTGCAAACCGGGATTAAGTATCTCATCAAAAGATCGGTGATGGTTAAAAAGGATGAAGAGAGATACATGGCTAACAACAGGAAACCAAGGGCTAATAACCAACCCACGATTTGAATACTGATCAAGGTAAACCATTGCGTTTTCCCCGATCCAATAAGTATAAAAGCACATACGGTTATGAGGGCATTCACCCCGAATGGCATTTTAAAATACATGATATCCCCGTTTCTAAGAACAAGAAGACCTACTCCACTTGTGTTCTGAAAAACCTGGATATCGTTCTCAACAGTTACACTTTTGGTATGATCAAAAACCGGATTAAGTACATGATCACTAAATACAACTCTGGACGGTCGAAGAATGAATAAATAGAAGAGAAAGAAAAGAGCAATGAGACCGAGCTTCAGAACCAGACTTCTCATGATGCCGAAGGAATCGTAGTCTCACTAACTTTGACCCATAGTACCCACATCAGAAAAATGATGAGGTAGAAAATTGCAGTAGTTGAATAGTCGTGCGTGAAATCAAATAAAGATGGCCACTCAACTTTCGTAACAGTAAGGACCACTACTCTCAAGATGTTGATGAGATAGATAATGAGTACGCCAAAGATGGAGAAATAGGCTTTTTCTTTCCAGGCGCCGGGAAATGCAAAGATAAAGCCAAAAAATAAACCCATTGCTGAAATTCCATTGCAACCATCCACCAGCTCAACGCCCGAAAATCCATTCACTCCAATAATCCGGTTTACGGTATAGATGTCGTATCCAAATAGCTGAAGAATACCAGAAACATTTCCAATAATATTTAAAGACAACCATTCATCCAGACGACCATCCGGCAAAAGCCACAGTTCATACAGAATATACCACGCCACAAATATTCCAAGTGCTTTTAATGCAAACTGTACGAGAGGGGACTTAAACATTATTAAAGAAATCTTTTATCGAAGATACCACATAATTCTGTTCTTCAAATGTAAGCTCTGGGAAAATAGGTAATGAAAGAGCCTGACGACTGGCACACATGGCATTAGGGCAATCTTCCGGTTCATACCCAAATTCTCCAAAACAGGTTTGTACATGAAGCGGAACGGGATAATAGATGTTCGTACCTATTCCTCGTTGAGTAAGAAAATCCTTCAACTCATCTCGTTTTTGAGTGCTTATCGTGTATTGATGATAGATATGACGCCCCCCGTATTCTATGTTTCCAGTGGTCTCTTCCGGAAGCAGAATGCGGTCTTCAGGGAATGAACAATCTTCTGCCAAACCACACGAACATGATTGATTCTTTTCACTGTGCGTAATTCCTATATCGTGAAAAAGATCATTATACCGGTGTGCGAGTTTAATTCTTTGGTTAGACCAGTTATCCAGATGGTTCAGTTTCACGGACAATACGGCAGCCTGAATAGCGTCCAATCTACTGTTGATACCAACAAGGTGATGGTAGTATTTGGGTTTAGCACCGTGTAACCTCAGAATTCTGACTTTTTCAGCCAGTTCCGGATCTTTTACGGTAATCAGGCCGGCATCCCCAAAGGCTCCCAGGTTTTTGGAAGGAAAAAAACTGAAACATCCAAAATCACCTAAACCACCTACTTGCTGATTGTTATACCGGGCTCCTATAGCCTGAGCTGCATCTTCTATAAGCGATAAGCCATAGTTCTGAGAAAGTACCCTGAGAGGTTCCATATGTGCACTTTGCCCGTATAAATGAACCGGCATAATAGCCCGCACTTGTTCAGGAGAAACGGAGAGTTTACTATTTAAAGCGTGATTGCCCTCCATAAACAGAGATACCTGATCAGGGTCCAGGTTATAGGAATCACGCTCAATATCTAAGAAAACGGGAATAGCACCTAAACGTGCAATAGCTCCCCCGGTCGCAAAAAAAGTGAATGGAGAGGTAATTACTGCATCACCGGGTTTTATATCCATAGCCATTAAGGCTAATAGTAACGCATCAGAACCTGAGGCACACCCAAATACATGCTCCAAACCAAGATAATCACCAACCTGTTGTTCAAACCCGGTGACCACTGGTCCCATTATAAACTGTTGGTTCTGCACCACAGAAAGAATCGCATCATCAATTTCCTTCTTTATGGTAGAATACTGCCGGTTTAGATCAAGCAAAGGGATGTTCATCACATAAACCCACCTGCTTTATATATCTTTTCTATAATACCGACTACTTTAAGGCCATCCAGAGATGTAGCTGTTGGCTTTCTTCCTTCAATGAGCGTCTCAATGACATTTTCAATCACATAGTGGTGATTTGCTGCGCTACCTTTATACGGTCCGTAATCGTTTGGGGGATTTGTTGGCGCTAACTCCGGCATATCGTAATTCTCAATATGACAGTACTCAATTTCATTCATGTATTGTCCACCAACTTTTACACTCCCTTTTGTGCCTACAACCGTAATACTGCTTTCCATATTCTTGTCCCAACAAGACGTTGAATAGTTCACAGATCCTATACCCCCATTCTCAAATTCAAACTGAGCAAATCCTGAATCATCGAACTCTTTCAACTCGGAATGGGTGAAGTTCCTGATGATAGACTTGGGGTTTATGATATCACCAAATACCCAAAACATGATATCAATGAAATGACTGAACTGGGTGAATAAGGCTCCTCCATCCAGTTCTCTTTTACCCTTCCATAAACTTGGCGCATAATACCTGCTGTCTCTGTTCCAGTAACAATTGGTTTGTACCATCAATACAACTCCGATGATCTTTTCTGAGACAATCTTCTTCAGCCATATCGAAGGGGGGCTATATCGGTTTTGTTTTACTACAAAAACACGTTTTCCGGACCGAAGTTCTGCTTCAATTACTGCTTCACATTCTTCTACATTTAGTCCCATAGGTTTTTCGATAACCACATGATATCCGGCTTCCAAGCACTGTACCGCATACGCGGTATGAAATCCATTCGGGGTGGCAATAGTTACCACATCTGTTTTGCCTTGATCCTGTTCTAAAAACTCATTAATCGAATGAAAAGTACCGGCATCAATCTGTAAGGATTCCAGCGATTGAAACGTGGATGAATCAACATCCACAACTGAAACGAGTTCGGTACCTTCAAACTCGCTTATAATCTTTGCATGTCTCTGACCTATCCTTCCTAGTCCAATTACTGAAAATGAAAGTGTTTTCAATAGTACAGCTGTTATAGTTGATTAATCTTTACCAAAAAGATCGCGGGTATACACTTTATGCGATACATCTTTAATATCGTCTACCATTCTATTGGCAATAATGACATCTGATATCGATTTAAATTCATTAAGATCCCGAATCACTTTAGAATGAAAGAACTCCTCCTCCTTTACGTAAGGTTCGAAAACAACTACCTCAATTCCTTTTGCTTTGATCCGTTTCATAATACCTTGAATAGCACTTGCTCTAAAGTTATCAGAACCAGCTTTCATGACGAGACGGTAAATTCCAACCACATCCGGCTTCTTCTTAAGAATTTGTTTAGCAATAAAATCTTTCCGCGTCCTGTTCGCATCAACTATGGCCTGAATGATGTTATTGGGGACATCCTTATAATTCGCTAATAACTGCTTGGTGTCTTTAGGTAAACAGTACCCTCCATAACCAAACGAAGGATTGTTATAATGATCTCCTATTCTTGGATCTAACCCTACCCCTTTGATCACCTGCACGGTACTCAGGTCGTGAGCCTCACAATATGAATCTAACTCATTAAAATAAGCTACCCGCATAGCCAGGTACGTATTTGAGAATAGTTTAATAGCCTCGGCTTCCGTTGAATCCGTATATAAGACAGGAATTTCTTCAGCGGGTTTTTTGGCGCCTTCTAGTAACAGATTTGCGAAAGCCGTAGCCCTCTCTGATTGTTCTCCGACCACAATCCTGGAAGGATATAAGTTATCGTACAATGCACGACCTTCTCGCAAAAACTCAGGAGAAAAAATCAGATTCTCGGTATTGAACCGCTTTTTTGCCTGTTCGACAAATCCCACAGGAATGGTGGACTTAATCACCATAACTGCATTCGGATTTATAGACAATACATCCTGTATTACACCATCTACCGTAGAGGTGTTAAAGTAATTTGTCTCAGGATCGTAATCTGTTGGAGTGGCGATAATTACAAAATCTGCTTTGGCATACGCAAGTTTCTTATCGAGTGTAGCTGTAAGATTAAGCTGCTTTTCTGATAAGAAGGCCTCAATTTCATCATCAGAAATTGGAGATTTTTTTGTGTTAATTAAATCAACTTTCTCACTGATAACATCTAGTGCAAGTACATCGTGATATTGAGCAAGTAGGACGGCAAGCGAGAGGCCAACATAGCCTGTTCCGGCGACAGTAATATTCATTATTAGGCTTTAAAAATGTATTCTTTTTCTTTTTCTGACAATTCGGGATAAACATTCCTGCTATCTACGATACAATTGACCCATTTTTTCAATTCTGAGTAATTAACTTTTTTGTGATCCGTAACAATGACGGATGCATCAAATTCAGAAACAGATTCCTCATTCCATCTGATGCTTTGTTTACCCTTCCAGTTCATATGCTCCCGGGTTGCCGGAATTTCCGGAATCCAGGGATCATAAAACTCAACTTCTGCCCCCAGATTAACGAGCTCATCCATAATAGGAAATGCAGGAGATTCTCGCATGTCGTCAACATTGGGTTTGTAAGCAATTCCTAAAACAAGTATTCGAGATCCTTTAACAGCCTTTGCTTGCGAATTCAAAGCATGCATCGTTTTACTTACAACAAACTGCGGCATCGCACTATTTACCTCTCCAGCTAGTTCAATAAAGCGGGTGTTTAAACCATATTCTCTGGCCTTCCAGGTTAGGTAAAATGGGTCAATTGGAATACAGTGCCCTCCCAAGCCAGGTCCCGGAGTGAATTTCATGAACCCAAACGGTTTAGTAGCCGCTGCATTGATAACCTCGTGAATATCGATCCCCATAGCATCCATGACCAGTTTCATCTCATTTACCAGCGCGATATTAACCGATCGAAAGATGTTTTCGAGTAGTTTAGATGATTCGGCAACTTTTGCAGAAGAAACGGGCACAACCTCATCAAGTGCTTTCGCATAGAGTTGAACCGCCTTTTTCCTCGCCTCATCGGTAGAGGCACCCACTACCTTAGGAATGGACTGTGTATCAAAATCCGGATTTCCCGGATCTTCTCTCTCTGGGCTATAGGCAATATAAAAATCGACATTCGCTTTCAATCCTGATCCTTCTTCCAGAATGCCAGCCATCAGCTCATCTGAAGTTCCAGGCCATGTAGTCGATTCCAAAACTACAAGCTGTCCCTTTTTTAAATATTTGGATATGGTTTTTGCTGTTTCCACAACATAGGTCATGTCTGGTTCTCTATGCTGATCAAGGGGGGTGGGAACACAAATCAGAATTGCATCAACTTGAGTTAGCTTAGAAAAATCTGTAGTTACGTCACAATGATCCGATTCAGCTAATGCAGCAATCTGTTCATCTGCAAAATGCTTTATATAAGATTGACCGTTTTTGATATACTCAATTTTTGACTGATCTACATCAAAACCTAATACACGATGACCTGACTTATGAAA
>JBCBST010000068.1:0-16843 GCA_039819115.1 Bacteroidota bacterium | reverse complement strand
GTATCTCTTCCTACTTTGCATTTGATGCCATCGACAAATATGCCTACAAATTAACGAACGCGAATTTACCGGAGTGGAGTATTTCATCCGAGATCGAAACCAATATGTTAGAAGCCGGATATCATATTGTCCGGTACGGCACCTCGTTTGAAAAAGCCTCGTACGATAGCGCACTTGCCAATATAGAGCAGGTACGCCTGGAGCTGGAAAAAGGTCGTCAATTAGCCAAGGAACAAGACTTGCCGGTTTTAAAAGATAATATCGGCCAGTTCGAAGCTGCACTTCAAGGGTACAGAGAAGCTGTGAATATATATGGAAGCTCTGTTGCCATACTTGAACAATACCGGTCTAATACCTCATCAAGTACAGGAGAGTTAATTGAACTCCTCGACGAGTTTTTAGTACAGGTACGGGCAGAACAGAAAGCCTTTATTGACAACGGACAACTCAGTCGTGCTGCTGTGCTCACCAGTCAAATTGTACTTCTTGACAATTCTATAGACACCTACCTGGTAACGTTACAGCACCTCTGGGAAGCCGAGGCTACAGGAAATGCTGAAGGTTTGAATGGTATCAATGAGGAACTTGAAAAAGTGCGTTCTACCATTGCTTCGTTAACAAATTCCGTGCAGGATCCTGATCAGCAAATGTACTTGTCTATGGCATCGGGAATACTCAATGACAACATTGCGTCTGTCAAAGAGATGATTACCGCTCGTAAAGCAATTAATGAACAAGCGGATGTACGTATTGCCCGATTCGAGGAAATTCTTACCCTGGCTTCGGTTCAGGAGACGGTTGCCGTTGAACAGGCATTTGAGCAAGGCGAAAAAACAATTTCGGCTGCCAGTTTTTACGCGTGGATTGCCTTTGTCGCTGTAGTCGTAGCTGTACTTCTTGCAGCGGTCATGGGATGGCTGTTGGGCAGAAATATCAATTCATCACTCAAAAATGTGATTACCCGTCTCATCGCGGGTTCCGATCAGGTGAAATCGTCTTCCGATTCTCTGTCTGGTTCCAGTCAAAGCCTTGCTGAAAGTTCCAGTGAGCAGGCAGCCAGCTTACAACAAACAAATGCTTCCTTAGAAGAAATTTCCTCCCAAACCAAGCATTCGGCCAGTAACGCTAATGAGGCCAAGCTTGCCATGCAGGAGGCTGTACCTTTGATTGCGAGTGGTGTTGAAGCCATGGGGCGGATGAATAGCGCGATGAAAGAGATTAAAGAATCGTCGCTGGAAACATCCAAGATTATTAAAACCATTGATGATATTGCCTTCCAGACGAACTTACTGGCTCTTAACGCAGCAGTAGAAGCTGCCCGGGCTGGCGAGGCTGGTAAAGGATTTGCTGTTGTGGCGGAGGAAGTACGTAACCTGGCCCAGCGCAGTGCTGAAGCCGCTAAAAACACAGCTGAATTAATTGCCAGCTCTCAATCCAGTTCGGAACGAGGTGCCTCTGTTGCCGATGAGGTGTCGGATAACCTTAAGAAAATTGAAGAAAGTACCAGTAACGTAAATACACTGGTCCTTGAGATTTCTGCTGCGGCACAAGAACAACAGATTGGTATAACCGAAATGAGTTCTGTGATGCAGGAAATGGATAAGGTGGTTCAAAGCAATGCTTCGAACAGTGAAGAAACAGCCAGCTCTGCTGAAGAGCTATCCTCACAGGCTATGGAGATGAATACCATTGTAGAGGATCTGATTCAGCTGGTTGGTAATGTGGACAGTGAAGCTGTAGCCTCCTATGATTATCAAAAACGTGAAGAATATGCGTTTGATAACGACGAGCATACAACATACAACTACAACGTGAAGACTCCAGTGGTCGACGAGTTTGAATTAAAAAAGCCCCAGGTTAAGAACGGAACAAAGAAGGCCGAGGCTATGGAACTCATCCCTTTTGATGAGGATGAAGATTTCGGAGAGTTTTGACTTGTAGATGTAAAATGAGTGGGCGGCAAGCGTGAGAACTTGCTGCCCAATTTTAACGCTGTTCGAAATGGATAGCAACACCAGATATAAGATTTTGAATCGAGATCAATCAAAACAACCGTTCGTTCCGGGAACGAACACCCAGATCGGAGAGCAGGATAAGTTATCAGCTTATCGTAATCTCAGCCCTGGCTTAGTCAAGAGAAATCAATCACAGAACCATGTGCATTGTCAAGCTAACTGTAACCCAAATTTACCCATAGTGCTTATGATCTAATTTTTGCTGAATGATTACCCGTTCGGCCCTTTGTTTTTCGAAGCCGAAAAACATGCGTTGTGCGTACGTGGAAATGTAGGTTCCATACTATCGCAAAAAAACTTTTTTATCCGGGAGCCTCTGGCTTCCGGATAAATACTACCACCAAGAGAGACGTATTTGCTTCAATAAGTCAGGAAAGGCAAGTACAGAGCGTAAAGCGAGTTGAAAAGAGAGACCATCGTGAAGAACAAGCATACAGATTGGAAGCCGAATGTGAGCTCCAGGGCCTTCAGAACCATACGGCCTATTAACGAAAATGATCGCCAGCAGGCTTATTTATCATCCACACAATTAATCGATAAACCGGAAGCATCGCCTTCGGATCCCGACGAGAACCATGTTGAGCATACATCAACATCCAATGAGTTCCCGGCTACAACCCATTTTTTTGAAATTGTCGAGTTAAGCCCATCACTGGTTTTAATTACAGACCGGTGGGGATATGTGGAATATGCCAACCCAACATTTTTAACCAGTACCGGGTTTGGGTACGATGAAGTAGTCGGGCACGGACTCGATTTCCTGGTCTCTACCGATGAGGCCACCGATACCTACGATCAAGTCAAAAATGCGTTGCTTAGCGGTACATCCTGGAACGGAGTGTATCTCCAGCGCAGAAAAAATGGAGAACCATTCTCCTATTCCGTAAAACTCTCTCCTGTGCACGACGACGACGGATTTATAACCAACTATGTATTAGTGGGTGAAAACATCAGCCCGATTATTGAGGCTCAGCAGTTACTGCAGGACGCCGTAGACGAAAAAGGTGTCCTTTTATCGGAGCTGCATCACCGGGTAAAGAATAACCTGGCTATTATGTCAAGCTTGATGCAGTTACAGGCGTTTAATGAGGAAAATGAAGAAGTAAAAGAACAGCTTCAATCCAATGTTGGCCGGGTGCACTCCATAGCTTCGGTACATGAACTCCTGTACGAATCTAAAACGCTGAATGGTGTGGAGATGGACCGGGTGATTAAACGGATCATCGAGCAACACGTGCAGCAGGCTGAAGATGACCGTGAGCTGATGGTGCAGTTCAAGAGTCCATCAACTAAACTCGGAATCAGCCAGGCCCAGCCCCTGGCTCTCCTGATGAACGAGATTATTACCAGCGCCTTTGGCTCCAGCTACTCCAGCACTGATTTACTTTATGTAAACGTAGTAGATAAAGAAGGGCATCTTCATGTGAGAATTTCTGCCACACGGCAGGTACTTTCCTTTTCAGAAGATTTAGGAGATGCATCATCCCTGAGTATGAGTATTCTTAAAGCCCTCATGAAACAACTAAACGGTACGTACTCTTTTTCTATAAAGGAAGAGTTAACCACATTCGAGTTCAGCTTTAAAAAGAAAGAAGAGGAGTTGAACTCACCGATACGGTTTTCCCGGACTCAATCGCTCGTTTCGGGAAAATAGAGCATAGCGGTTACACGCCGGTTTTCTTCTTCTTCGGAGATGAGCAACACACCGTTTGACTGGTGAGTATATAACATGGCTTTTGTTAACCCAATGCCCAGGTTATCCGCTTTAGTTGTTACAAATGGAAAGAACAAGGTGGAAGCTACAGAAGGAGCAATAGCGGCTTTTGTATTTGAGATGGTGAGTATCCCGGCTTTTGGTGAGGATATATGCACTTCCACACCCGCGCGCTCTGAGTGCTCAAATCCGTTAATGACCAGTTCCCGGAGTAAAGGGAGAAAATTATCAGCATGAATAAACAACCGGAGTGTTTTCACTGATTCGTGGATGTGAAATCCGGCTTTTCTATCGGGCTCCAGCTCCAGGCGAATACGCTGGCACAGCGGGTAGATATCGGTATTGCTGCGTTTTTCCTGCGTGTTTTGCGGGATTTGATGGAGTCGTTCCAACTCATCCATCAGGCCGAATACATGGGTTAAACCGCGTTGAATTGCCGAAAGGCGGGTAATGGTAACGGTATGTTCTTCACCCGCAGTCATTAAATCGACAAATCCGGAAACACCGGTTAAGGGCGATCGAAGCCGGTGAAGCATAACCTGGATCATACCTCTCCATATCTCAAACGTTTCCTCATCCGGGAATTCTTTTCTGGGTACGGCCGTGATCATGCGTAATCCGCTGTCCGTATCTATTTCCCGGGTATGCAGGCAATACCACTTTGTTCCCAGTAACCCAACCTGAACATGATCGTGTGTGGTAATACTAAACGGAACGAGTATGTTAAAAGGTAAGCCGATGATATCCTGACGGGAGCACTCAGAGACGGCCAATGCATTGGCTGCCGTAATTCGGTTATTGGGCGAATCAACCAGAAAAGCAGGGTATGGAAGAATATCCAAAACGGTATGCAAAAGGGGGTTGATCATGTTTTCCTATAGTACTAAACCCGATGGTTTATTTCTTTGTCGTTTGATATTAGATAACGGCAAGCATGGAATGTTCCTGTCATCAAACTTTACACCGTTTATCAGCACCAGGGTCTTGTACTTAATATCGGGTGTTTGACCAGCAGAATACGGAACTTTTTTCCGTAAGGCGGTCAAATCTGCTTCCGCGTATCCATCGATCCAATTAAAAAAGTACAAAACGCATCATACTGGACCATGGCATGCCAATTGCCACTTACGGAGCGTATCGACGTTTAAAGATCACGCTACTATGAAGTTTATTGACAATAGTCATTCGCAGTTGTTGGGTAAAGCGATGGACAATTACCATCTGAGACAGAAGGTAACTTCCACTAATATCGCCAATGCCGACAACCCTCACTACAAGAAGCATGAAGTGCTCTTCGAAGACGAGCTCAGAAAAGCTCAAGGCAGCGAAGGAGCCCGGGGTATGAAACAAGTTGAGCCCATCATTTTAGAGACTGAACAAAATGTGGTTCTGGAAGATGAGATGCTGGAAATGGCAGATACCCAGATTCGCGTGCAAATGGTAACCCGTTCTATTCGCCATCATTTTGAGCTTTTGCGTAACGGCATCACAGGAACAAACAGGTAACAGACTATGATTTCTGATCGACTATCGGCCACGTTTCAAACAGCAGCTCAGGGACTGGCTTTACAGCGTGAACGAATTGCAGCTGCTTCTCAGAATATCGCCAATGCAAGAACAACAGCCGGGGCGGGATCGGGCAATGGCTATAAAGTAAAGACGGTTACAGCGAATGCCCCTGAACCCCAGCAGTTTGTTCGTCTGCTTTCCGACAGTGCGTCTGCGCTGGCAACATCAGACAGTAAACACATTAATCCCAATACCAATTTTTTTGACGGGAATTCTAAGGAAGGAGGGTTAGGTCCACGGTTTGCAACCGAAGAGCAGGCTCGCTACCGATATGAATATGATCCAACCCACCCGGATGCTGATGAAAATGGTATGGTGGCGTATCCCGATGTGGATATGGTGCAGGAAATGGCGGAAATGGTAAGTGCAAACCGCCTGTATGAAGCCAACCTGAGCAGCATTGAAGCTGAGAAAGAAATTATAAAACGATCGCTAGAGATTTAAAGGTATGAATCCAATTAACTCCATTCGATTTCAACAAGTAGAGCAGGTGGCCCGGAATACGGCCCTTCGAAAAGCGGCTGCTGCCCCTGATATGCCCAAGCTCTCCAATGACGAAAACACGGCCATTCAGAATAAATTTGTGCCGAAACGAGTATTAGATATGTACGGTGCAGATGGTTCTACCCAATCGGTGAACACTTCAAGAGGAACCAATATCGATACGAGGGTATAAGCATGGCAAATCCTCTTCAAATAAGCGGGATACCCGTTAGCGGTACTGGTGGCGATGTAGAACTGGATTCCAGACACTATAAAATACAGGTCGATAAAACCGATAATGCATTTTCCGATATGCTATCGGATGCCATAAACGGTGTAGATAACGCGATGAAAACGGCTGAGCAAGGTGTGGAGAATTATGTAGCCGGTAAGTCGGACAACGTGGCCGATGTGATGATCAACATGCAGCGGGCACAGCTTAGCTTCCAGTTGATGGTAGAGGTGCGGAACAAGGCCATCGAAGCGTATAGCGAACTAAGCAGAATGCAAATCTGACAGAGCATAGCATCATGAATAAATACGCTGAAGCCTTTCAACAATTTTTTGGTCCCTTAAGCTACGCACAGCGCGCTATGTTCGTGGCGTTGGTCTTGGTTATTGTGTCTATGGTTGCAGGTCTTTTGTTTTGGTCGCAACAAGAAGATTATGCGCTACTATTTGGCTCCATGCAGCCCGAAGTAGCACAGGATATTGTCTCTGAGCTCAAAAACAGAGGCATCAGTTATGAGATCTCTGAATCGAGTGACGCCATATACGTGCCCAGTGATCAGGTGCACGAACTCAGGCTGGAACTCGCCCCCATGGGTGGAGGAGTAAGTGATTTGAAAGGGTATGAATTGTTTGATACCAATGCCCTTGGAATGACCGATTTTATGCAACAGGTAAATAAAAAACGTGCCCTTGAAGGGGAGCTTGCCCGGTCTATCAACAGTCTGGAGCAGGTAGACAACTCCCGCATTCACTTAGTGCTACCCGAGCGCTCACCCTTTGAAGAATCTGCTGTTGAAGCCTCCGCTTCGGTTATCCTGAACCTGAAAAAGGGGATGAAGCTGAAAGATGATCAAATCGATGGAATTACGGCCTTAATTGCTGGTAGTGTGGAGAGCCTGGAGCAGGGAAGTGTTACCGTATTGGATCAGGCGGGTAACCGGCTGACGGATAAGGTGAATAATGAAACGGAGTTTGGGCAGGGTTCGATGCAAATACAGCTCCGCCAGAAAACAGAAGCCTATTTAACCGAACGCGGTCAGTCTATGCTTGACCGCGTATTGGGTGCCGGTAACAGTATCCTCAGGGTATCGGTTCAGCACGATTTTGACCGGTTGGTCCGGGAATCAGACCTTATCGATCCGGACAGCAGAACCATTATTTCAGAAGACAGAAGGGAACAGTCGAATAATGATGAGGCTATGGAGCCCCTTCCTATCGACCAACGGCTGCCGGTTGAGCAGCGAGGTGGTGCGGTGGTTGTGGCCAGTAATGACAACTCTTCAACGGTTCAAACCCGAAACTACGAAGTAAACCGAACCCGGGAAGTGTTCGAAAAGACGCAGGGTGAGATTAAAACCATCACGGCTTCTGTGCTGTTGAACTTTAAAAAAGTGATGGAAGTAAACGAAGATGGAAATGAAACCATCACCTATGAACCCTACCCGGAACGGGAAGTAAAAGAGTTTGAAGAAGTGGTGATGCTGGCCTTAGGTCTGCAGCAGGAACGGGGTGATGAGTTAACCATTAAACAGGTTGAGTTTTTTGATCGTGAGGTTATCCCAACCGACGGCATTTTTGCGAGTCAGCCCACCTATACCAACGATATCATTCGGTGGTCGCTCATTGGGATCTCGTTTCTTGTGAGCATGTTTTTGATAAACGGACTTAGAAAGCAGCTGAATCCGGAAGAGATGAAGACAGTGACGGAGTTCAGCACCGATGCCCGCCTCGAAGGTGGAGACAGCCTACGATCTCTTCCACCCGGCGCAAGCCCGGATCTGATGACGGACGGCGCAGAAGGAGACCGGCTCCAGGCCTTATTGGATGGCCCAAGTGAAAGCGCCGTTAAGAAGTACAACAAAGAAGAAATTGTGAACTACATCGAACTGAAACCTGCCGAAGCAGCCCAGGTGCTTCGAGCATTGATGGACAAATAACCCCGACAGTTGTAAGACCATGGCAGAAGCAGCAGCAGTAGCAGAAGAAAACGAAGAGAAAAAAGAGGCGAAAACCAGTACCGAAGAGATACTGAAAGCTTTGAGTGGTCCTCAGAAAGCAGCGGTATTGATTATAGCTCTCGGAGCAAAAGCCACTTCGGGCATGATGCGTACGCTGAAAGAGCGTGAAATTGAAAAAATCACGATCGAAATTGCCAAACTGAAGGATGTGAAAGGAGAGGTGGTCGATGCGGTGCTTCAGGATTACTACAACCTGATGGAGCTGAAACAGGTAAGCCTGGTGGGTGGATTGGATTCTGCCCAGGAGCTGCTGGCGCAATTAGGAACCGGGGAAAACTCCGATAAGCTGTTGAAACGGTTAAAAGCACAGTCTGGAAGTACGGTATTTGACGAATTCCAGGAATCCAAAACATCCCAAATTGCCAGTTTTATACAAGGGGAACACCCTCAGGTGGCGGCCCTTATTTTCTCCCAGCTCAATGTGGACAAATCGGCTGACATTCTCTCCATGCTGGACAAAAATATGCAAACCGAAATTGTATACCGGCTAGCCTCAATGGATAAAATCTCATCCGAGGTGATTGAAGAAATTGAAGAAGTGATCAAAGAGCATATGGGCGGTATGGATACGATGGGCGATCGCGTGAAAAGTGGTGCTAACATTGTTGCTCAAATCCTTAATGGAGCCGACATCACCGTAGAACGTCATGTACTGGAAGAAATCACGGAACGTGATCCGGATATGGCTGCCAATATCAAAGAACAAATGTTCTTATTCGAGGATATCATGTTCTTCGACGATCGTACGGTACAGCTCATCATCAACGAAATGGAAAAAACCGACCTGGTACTGGGCTTAAAGGGTGTGGATCCGGCGCTCACCGAGAAGTTTTTCAAAAATATGTCGAACCGGGCAGCCGATATGTTACGCGAGGATATGGATGCTCAGGGTCCGGTACAGCTCAAAGATGTGAAAGAGGCTCAGAACCGTATTATCAAGAAGATCAAAGAGCTGGAGGAATCCGGACAGATCACTACCCGGAAAATGGACGAAAGCGAGTTAGTGGAATAAGCCAATGTTTCATCGGGTACTTGATAACGAGCGCATACAGTGGAAAGGTGAGAAGAGCCGTCGCCTGAGCTACCAAATGATATTTGAGGAGCCGAAAGAAGAGTCGGAAGCACCTCCGGTTCATGAACCCATCGATATTACCGGCATTCTGGAAGAACGGGATGAGAAATGGAAGATAAAACTGAAAAGAGAAGCTCAGAAAGCGCACGATGAAGGGTTGGAACAAGGACGGATAGAGGGCCTGGAAACCGCAAGGGCTGAGATTGATACCAAGCTGGAGTTTCTATATCGCTATATGGATCAGGCTTACGAGCTATGGAAAGAGCGTCAACAACTTATTGATCCGGGTATCCTTGATTTGGCACTGGATATTGCTGAACATATCGTTGGAGTTCCTATTGAACATCCCAACGTGCATAAGGTGATGGAAGAAAAACTACCGGCCATTTTTCAACGACTCGACGACGAAGTTAAGCCCTGCCTGTGTGTATCTGAACAGGACCTTGCCCTGGTAGAACGATTAAAAGAGGAACACGCTCCGGGTACCTTTGTACGCATCAAGGTGAAAGAAGCGCTGAATCCCGGCGAGTTCGAACTGGACACCAACCAGGAGCGTATTGTTCATACGTTTAAGGCCTTAATCGACGACTTCCGGGAACACCTTAATGTTCCATCATGGAAGTAACGCCCCTATCTCACCTCAGCTCGCATATGCAGAGCATTAAAAACCAGCTCAATCAGCCCCGCAAAAGCATCAAACACTATGGAAAGGTACTATCTGTGGTAGGCACTATAGTGGAGTGTACCGGTCTGGAAGGTAGTGTGGGCGAAATGCTGGGTATTCACAACACTTCGGGTGCTATGATTCCGGCAGAGATCGTTGGTATTCTCGATGGCAGAACCCAGCTGATGCCATACGATGGTGTGGTTGGACTTAAAGCGGGTTGCCTGGTTGAGCGTATCGGTCAATCACTGGATGTACTGGTGGGGGAAGAGCTGCTGGGGCGGGTTGTGGATACGAATGGTAATCCACTGGACAGCAAGGGATTATTGAACACCATACATCGGCAACCGGTGTATGCCAATCCTCCGTCTCCGCTGGAGCGGGCACCGATTAATGAGGTGATGAGTACGGGAATCCGGGCGCTCGATGGTTTGAACACCGTGGGCATAGGCCAGCGTATCGGACTGTTTGCAGGTTCTGGTGTAGGTAAGAGTGTGTTGATGGGGATGATAGCGAAGCATTCTTCAGCTGATGTTAATGTAATTGCTCTTATTGGAGAACGCGGACGGGAAGTTCAGGAATTCGTACAGGAAACCCTGGGCGAAGAAGGATTAAAAAAATCCGTTGTGGTTGCGGCTACCTCCGATACCGCAGCTATGAGTCGGGTAAAAGGTGCGTTTACCGCAACAGCTATTGCCGAATATTTCCGCGAACAAGGAAAAAATGTCCTCTTAATGATGGATTCTGTAACTCGTGTGGCTATGGCTCAAAGAGAAATTGGACTTGCATCAGGAGAACCTCCCACCACCAAAGGATATACCCCAAGTGTGTTCACGATTCTGCCCAAATTGCTGGAACGCCCCGGTAAAACGAACACGGGAAGTATTACGGGATTGTACACCGTACTGGTTGATAATGATGATATGAACGAACCTATCGCCGATGCCGTACGATCCATTTTAGATGGCCATATCGTGCTCAGCAGGCGATTAGCGCATAAAAACCACTACCCGGCCATCGATATTCTGGAAAGCGTTTCGCGCGTGATGCCTAAAATTGTGACCAACGAACAACGGGCAGTAGCCATGAAAGCGCGGGAGCTGCTAGCCACCTATCGCGAGGCCGAAGATCTCATCAATATCGGAGCTTATGTGAAAGGCTCGAACCCAAAAATTGATGAAGCCATCAAAAGACATCCTCAATTGGAATCATTTTTGATACAGGATTTGCATGAGTCGGATTTCGATAGTGATATCTGGCAAACCTTGAATCGTATTGTACAATAATCGGCAGTAATCGATGAAGTTTAAATTTTCTCTTAACTCGGTGCTTAAAGTTCGAAGCCACAAAAAAAAGGCGGAAAAGAATGAAATGGCAAAACGTGTGGCCGAGAAACAGGAAATCGAGCGGCAGCAGGATCACTTGAAAGAAGAGCTGAATACCTATGTACAAAGCATTGCTGACGAAGAGCACAGCACGGTTCGTATGATGAAGGTGCGCTCCGCCCATGTACAAACGAAGCAACAACAGATCAATGCTCTCGACAACGAGAAAAAACAGGCCGAAGACCGGGTAGAGGAACAGCGTAAAAAACTGTCTAAGGCTCACCAGGATTTACATGTGATCGAAAAGGCATACGATATCGAGCATAAAGCCTTTAAGGATCAGTCTTCGAAAGAAGAACAAAAGTTTTTAGATGAAATAGCAACTCAATCCTACAAGAGATAACCATGAATAAATCGGTCATCATCAAACTGTTGATCTTTCTTATTGTGCCACCTCTGGTGTTTGTGGTAGCTGCCTATTTTCTGTTTCCTTATCTGAATTCGGCTAAACATGAAGAAGCCGTTGCAATTGCTCAAATGGACCCCGACTCACTGGCTAAATACTACCCTGAGCTGGCGGGAATAGAAACGGATTCATTAACAGCCGACTCCCTCGGTGTAATGAACGACAGTACATGGACAGCACCGGAAAAATTAGCAGGTCTTTCTGAAGTGGATTCGCTGTACCGGGTTATTGATTACCTGGAGTATCAAATCGATTCGCTGGTAAACCGTGAGGTGATTATTGCCCAGGAAATGCAGAGAAAGGAAGAGGAATTTACCAGCCGGGTAAAGAGCCTGCTGAACCTGGAAGAAGATCAACTGGGGCCAATCCTTGAGAAAATGAACAACGAGCAGCTACTACGTTTGTACACCAATGGCAGCAGTACCCAACGCGAAAAGATTTTGCGTGTGGTTAAACCAGCCAAAGCTGCACAGCTCATCGCGGAGATCATGTAATGATAAAAGGGCTGTTTCAACAACTGGACACCAAGGGCGGTATGGATATGGCTCAAAAAGCCACATCAGAATCAAATGCCGAAGCTGAATCCGGTTTTTTAGGTAATCTGATGGAAATTATGACTCCCTCCAAAAAACCCGCAGAAGGAAAGGAAGGAGTGATTGAACTGCCTGTTGAATCAACCGATGAAGCAGTACTGCCAGAAGACGGCGCGGATACGACACTGGTAGAGGCTGGTGAAGAATCCGCGACGGAGATAAATAATCAGTCTTCCTGGATAGCGGAAAAAGACTATACACGTGTCCCGGTTCAGCGAGTTAACTTGCCTGTGAATTCCGGGCAACAGCATTCCGTAACGCTTTCAGAACCAGAGGTTGAACCAGAAGAAGTACAGAGTGAAGGAAATTCCGGGCAACAGGGTCCGGGTTTGAATGATACCGGAGCAAACGTTGGGTCGGAAACCGAACCAAACCGCACGATCTTAGAACATCAGCAAACCCCGCTGCAGACCGTAGCAGTTGAAGCAGATGCAGCAGAGCCGGAACATGGAACTATTGAGTTAACGGCTACTACCAGAACACCGGCTGAAGGAGAGGGCCAGCAAGAAGAACAAGTGCCCGGGGTTCAGCAAGAGCATAACAGAGCACAGAGTATAACAGAAAGCGAAGGAGATCAGTTTAAGGACAACACCAATGATTCCTCTGGAAGGACCATAATTCAGGAAGAAGAGGGAACAGAACAAGGCGGAGATTCGACGTTAGCAAAAACAAGGAATACCGAAGTCAGGAACCCGAATGAAGCGTTAGCAAAGAATGAGATAGGGCCACAATCAGAGAGCGGGTTATTACAAGAGAGCCAAAACCCAGGCAGTGAATCCATGCAGGAGTATCAGGCTGTACAGGATCAAGAACCTGTACCGGCATCAGCCCTGGCTGGGACTATGCCAAACGAACCTCAAATAGTGGAAGAAGTACAGGCTCAACAGGCGGCGGTACCCATAGCAGAACAGCAAACCGGTACTAAACGAACCGATAAAACAGGTGCCAATTCCCTGTCATCTCAAACGGCAGAATCCGGGGTTCCAACCGATGGATCCCGGTCAGAACGAATGGAACCTGTATTGTTAAACCGTACTCCGGTGGATGAACCGAGGCTCAGATCCGATCTGCCACAGCAGGTGGAGTTGATACAGAGCGATTCGGATAGCTCATCTACACTTACTGCCGAGCAGCTGGATATGGTGCAGGACGTGCTGGTGCAGAGTGAAGAACTGGAAGTACCATCAGACAATAAATCATCGTCTTCGGGTATGCTCAGGTTGCTGGAACTGCCCATAACCCAGGTAGCCTTGAGGGAACGTGTACTACCTGTACTTTCACAAACGGTTCAGCAACTGGCAAAAGATCAGCCTCACCACCCGGAGGGATGGCAAAAGCATACGTTCGAACTGGAAGACGGCAACCAACTGGAACTTACCACCCGAACCGTGGATGGTGTACTCCAGGTACGTTTGGCTACTTCTAGTATAGAACTGGCGAAAACCCTTCAGCAGTATAGCGAAGAAATTCAACAACGATTGGAATCGGAAATGGAGGTCGAAGTAGATCTTCAGTTTGATCAATCCGCAGAACAAGAGGGCAGCTTTGCCGAACAGGCAGGATTTGACCCCTCATCACGTTTCGGAGCACGGGGAATACCTTCCTCAACTCCATCATCATCACCTACAACCTCCACCATTGAACCCGGTATCCGACAGTTCGGATATAACCGGATGGAGTGGACAGCATAACCTAGTGTCATGGATATAAACAGTGTAAACGGACAAGGCGGTTTCGCCCTTACCCCCACAAACAGTGACAATTCTACGTTAGGGCAACAGGAATTTTTACAGCTGCTGATTACTCAGCTTCAAAACCAGGATCCCATCAACCCGATGGATAGTACCGAGTTTGCTGCTCAGCTGGCCCAGTACAGTTCACTTGAACAATTGGTTGGGGTAAATGAAGGTATTCAAAGCCTCCAAACCAGCCAGGATCTGATGAGTGCCAATCTCACGAATTCCATGGCGGCTTCCCTTACCGGAAAAGAGGTACGGGCATTGACCAACCAGGTCTACCTGAGTCCGGAAGGAAATAGCGAAATTCAGTTCCGGTTAAGCAACCAGGCAGAAGAGGTGGATATTATTATTCGTGATGCCAGCGGAATAGAAATTATGCGTGAGACCATTGAAGGCGCACCATCGGGTGAAAACACCTGGACATGGGACGGAAAAAATGGCAATGGTTCGCGAATGGGTGAAGGAACCTATCAGGTAGAAATTGCGGCACGTAACGGAGACAATGCCGTGGGTGCCCTGATGTATGTAGATGGTATGGCCGGAGCAGTACGGTATACCGGTAATGGAGTATTTATTACCGTTAACAATATCGATGTCCCCATCAGCGATGTGGAAGAAGTACGGGCACCATCAACTAAAGAATAATTTTAAACCAAAAACCGAGTATACGCTTGGGAAACCAAGCCGCACAGTGCGTTGTGCGTAGAACTATAACTGGAGAATACTTATGTCGTTAGTAAAATCACTGAATTCTGGCGTGAGTGGTTTGAGAGCTTTTCAAACCAAAATGGACGTAATTGGTAATAACATTGCAAACGTAGATACGGTTGGATTCAAATCATCGCGGGTCACCTTTGCTGAAATGATGAATGCCCGTCTGGGCCGGTCTGGCAGTGGGGATAACGTACCACAGCTCAGTAACCAGGTAGGTTTGGGTATTCGTGTATCGTCTATTGACCGAGACTTTGGACAGGGAACCATCAATAATACCGGAAGGGTAACCGATCTGGCTATTGAAGGCGAGGGCTTTTTTGTGGTGGATAATGGAGGAGAAAACCTGTTGACACGGGCCGGTAACTTCGTATTTAACCGGGACGGATTTTTAGTGGATCAGGAAGGCCGCTCGGTACAGGGATATCTGGCTGATTTAGCCGGTAATATTCTTGGAGGAGGAACATCGACTGATTTGCGGGTTGATTTTGAAAACGTACTTCCTCCCAAGCAAACCCAAAACATTTCGGTAGCCGGTAACCTGGATGCAGGAACCAGCACTAATCGTATTTTACAGTCTCAGGTAGGGTTTACGGTAAACGGAGCTGCGGCCGGACCTTCTACCGAGATTAATGATTTAGCCCAGGTTTCTACCGATCTGGCCCCGGGCGATCAGGTTAACTTTGATATGATCCTGAATGATGGTACCACCCAAACCATCACCTATACTTACGCCAATGGCGATACCCTGGCGAATATGATTGATGCCTTTAATGCCGGTCTTGCCGATACCGAAGGCCAGATGACGCTGATCGATGGTATGATTAACCTACGATCCAGCCAATTGGGTGAAACCCCATTTAGTCTGGACTCTGTGAATGTAACCGGTAGCGGAAGTCTGGTATTCCCCGGTCTTCAGATCAGCCAGGAAGGGGTAAGTAATACCCAGGTGATGAGCAGCACCGTGTACGATGATTTAGGATATGCCCATTCGCTCACCCTCGAGTTTACCCAGGTTGCCACCAATGAATGGCAATACACGGCCCAGTTTGTGGACGGTGAGGTAATCACAGGCGGAGCCACCGGAACCATCACCTTTGACGAATTAGGTCAGCTTACCTCCGGCGATTCTCTGGCTATTACCTTTGAGCCAGGTAATGGTGCAAATGCCACTTCCTTTTCTGTAAATCTTGGGGATACCGACACTGGAACCCGCTTTACCCAATATGCTGGGTCGAATTCTGCCCGTGTAATCGGTCAAGACGGGTATACTCAGGGTCGTTTGCTTGATGTTACCATTAATGGATCCGGCGAGATCGAAGGGATTTACGATAACGGTAACAGCCGGGTACTGGCCCAGTTAGCCATGGCACAGGTACAAAACGAAAGCGGACTTGAAATGATTGGCGGTGGCTTGTTCAGAGCCACATCTGCCACGGGCGAGGTGTTTGTGGAATCCGCAGATTCTTTTGCGGGCACCCAGGTCAGTTCCGGAGCACTGGAAGGATCGAATGTGGATTTGGCACAACAATTCACGGATATGATCACCACCCAGCGGGCGTATCAGTCGGTTTCCAGAGTGATCACAACATCCGATGAAATGCTCACAGAAGTCGTGAACCTGAAACGATAAGAATAGCAACCAGCTAAGCTAAGATCAGGTTTCCCGGCTGGTGCTACAGCACACCCATCGTTGGCTTTTTAGGGGAACCAGAACAGTAGCTTGATAGTAACCCATCCTGGACAACCAGGGTGGGTTTTTTTGTAAGTATAATTTTATGATAGCCTAATCTATTAATCAGATAAAGGTGTTTAAAAGTGTCGCTCCTGAAATAAGTGATATATATGTATGATAAATGATATGGAAGTATTTATTTCAATATTTCCGATGCTATGATAGATTTGTATTGTTCTGAAGATAAGCCTCCAGAAAACATTTTATTATTAATAATGATATGACAATAGTAAGGATTTATTTAGCGTTAATTCCAGTAAACTGCTCATTAACGCTTGTTAAGACAACCTTGGCCGGAAGCAGTCCCTAACCTCTATATACCGAAATGACCCCATGGATAGTTTTGTTCCTGTGCAACATGTACACCTTAACTCATTGGACTGTGCCCTCGTACAGTACAACACAATAAACCTTCCAGGAAGATGACAACAGTTGCACATCCCAGCACTACCATGCTCACCCCTGCCCTTGCTCACCTTTGGCTAGGGCATGGAAGGGCAGCCAAAGG
>JBCBST010000067.1:0-17125 GCA_039819115.1 Bacteroidota bacterium | reverse complement strand
TATAGAATGCTTCGTATTTGTATTCCTTCCAATCGATAGGGTCTTTTTCAAAAAACTCGAGACGTTTATCCAGTCCGGATTCCTGACCGTTATAAATGAGAGGCATACCTGAAATAGTGGCCGACAGTACCGCGAAGTTTTCAAAATTATCCCCAAAAAGCTCCGGGTCGGAACCCTTCCATGAGTTTTCATCATGGTTTGAGGTGAAATACATGCGATAAGCTGTTGCCGGATGCTGAGCGTCTTGTTCTTCCAGCAGGTTTACGATGTCGTCTATTGTGCGTTCACCTCTGGCCATTTCCCGGATATCATGCGCATACTGCCAGGCATAATTCATCTGGAATGCCTCGGTTACCAGTTCGGGACCTCCATCTTCGGCCAACATAAATACTGGTTTAACCTGGTTGAGCGCTTCAACGGCTGTTACCCAAAAATCGGTGGGTACCATACCCGCAACATCACAACGGAAACCATCAATGTCGTGCTCTTCTACCCAGTACACCATGGCATCAATCATGGCTTGACGCATTTCCTGGTTTTCGTAGTCCAATTGTATTACGTCTGACCAATCGGTACCCCGCGGTGGCATAAATCCACCGTCTTCATCCAGTTCATACCATGCTTTGTTTTCAGTCCATGGGCTGTCCCAGGCGGTATGATTGGCTACCCAATCGATAATCACTTTCATATCCAGTTCATGTGCAGCATCGACGAAAGCCTGTAGATCTTTTTTGGTACCATACTCAGGAGCGAAACCAGTATAGTCCTGTACAGCATAGTAACTTCCCAGTCCTCCTTTTCTATTCAGCTCTCCAATCGGATGAATAGGCATGAGCCACAATATGGTAATGCCCATATCTTTAAGGCGAGGCAGCTGTTCCTGTACTTTAGCGATGGTACCTTCTTCGGAAAACTGGCGGATATTTACTTCGTAAATCGTGGCATTTTTAGACCACTCCAGCTGAGACACCTTGCTTACCAGCCTTGTCGTACCCTCTTGTTCAGGTTGTGCACAATTGGTGAGGCAGACAAATCCTAAAAGGGCGAATAGAGAGAGTTTTAAGGATGTTTTCATTATGATGATAAAGTTAGAATTTCAAAACTGCGGGATGATAAAACAATGGGAAGCGTGTTGTTCTGCACAATAAACTCATGTCCAAACCCAATGTTCGGGTCCGGGCAATCCATACCAGAGTATTCAACATGCTGAACAGAAGCGGAACCGGAGGAAGCGTTCGTATAAACCATAGATCCGGGACGAAAAGAAACCGGATCAGTCAGCGATAAGTCAACACGATCATCTTCCGTTTGAATCCTGCTCACATCAACAGGTAAGGCAGACAGAATACCCGGGCCAACTATGCCCGGGTTGGATGCTGAGCCTGAGTAAGCCGAACATAGTAGAAGAACCGCCAGTAAATCTCTCACCATCCCAATCTTTTTCATGAGCCTGTTATTTGAGGAGCATCATTTTTTGAGTTTGAACGGTGTTACCGGCTACAAACCGGGCAAAGTACATACCACTGCTTAATCTCTGGGCATCGAACGTAACGGTGTATGCACCTGCTGATTGTCGTCCGTTAACAAGAGTGGCCACTTTTCTGCCCAACATGTCGAATACTTCCAACTGAACCTGTCCTGCCTCGGGAACCGTGTATGAAAGTTGGGTAGTTGGGTTAAATGGATTTGGGTAATTCGGCTGAAGGGTATACGCATTGGGTAACCCGGTTTCTTCAGCCTCCTCGTTGGAGGTAAGCACCTCGATAACAGGAGTAGGGAATTGTCTGGTAGTATAAATCTTATACTCACCCGGAGCAAGGGTTTCCTGTACCGTAGGACTGGTGATAAAGTGTTCCTCACCGCTAAAATAATCATACAAGGTTGTTCCACCGCCTTGAGTGAATGTTAGATCACGGGTTTGTTCGGTCACATCGAAGTTCCCGATAATCACTACATCCGTATCAGAGTGTCGTAACGTGATGAACTTAACATTTCCACCTAAATCGTACGTTGCACTTTCAGGATTGCTGAACGCCGGACTTGAAAACCTGAGGTTTATCTGTGCCGCCCAGGTCTGATAAAGCTTATAACGGTTGTTATCAAACCGGTAATCCCATCGGATCGGTTTATTGGCGGTACGTCCCGGAGCAATAGCCGGACAATCCGGAGAATCGTTCAGACATTGCTCTCCATTGTCTCCGTATCCATATCCTAACTCCCCAAACTGCCACAACATTTTAGGACCAGGTAAGGTGTAGAAGAAAGCTCCTGCTGCTTCATTACGTTCTAATGCCGTGTTCAGATCCCGCACATTATAATCTCCAAAGGAATTACCAAATGAGATGTTTTTGAACATCAACCATTGTTCATCGTGGCTTTCCATGTATCCCACCAGGTGCTCATCATTGAAACCACGTTGTGTACCCATTACTCCAATTAAGTTCGATTTACCACCATCATGGTACCCCATGGTGGTCTCGTTATAGGGATCGGTCATTTTCCCCCACAGCATCATACCAGCATTGGCCAGTACACTTTCCTCATCGTTTCCACCCAAATGTTCCAGAATTACATAGTTGGTCGGATCAACAGAGCGGATGTAGTTCTGGTAGTCGTTCCAGATATCCACACGGGATTGATCATAGGCATTCCAGGCTCCGATGTTACCCAAGGTGTTTCGTTGGGTGAACCCTTTTGATAAGTCAAAACGGAACCCATCAATCTTGTACTCTTCAATCCAGAATTTTGCATAGCGATTACGGAAGTACCGGGTACGTTCGCTTTCGTGGTTAAAGTCGTATCCCACGTTAAAATCGTGGGTAGCAGCAACATTCAGGTACGGATTATCTGGGGTGGGATCTCCGAAATCTCCCTCATTCCAAAGGCGAACAAAGGGTGACTGGCCAAACGCATGATTAAGAACGGCATCTACAATGATTGCGATTCCCCGTTTGTGGGCTTCATCAACGAACCGCTTAAAATCCAGTTCAGTACCGTAATATTTGTCCAGTGCGAAGTGGAATGAAGGATTATATCCCCAGCTCTCATTGCCTTCAAACTCGTTAACCGGCATAAATTCGATCGCATTGATGCCCAGGTTTTCAAGATAATCGAGGGTATCTAACAGGGTAGCATAATCGTGTGCTTCTACAAAGTCGCGTACCAGGAGTTCATAAATCACCAGGTTTTCCTGATCTGGTTTTTCGAAGTTTTCGACTTCCCACTGGTACTCAGGCTCACCCGGCTGAATGACCCCTACCGCATGTTCCTGACCCTGGGGATAGGGCTTGAGGTTGGGATAGGTTGTTTCGGAAATAAACTGATCATCGGGATGAAGTATTTTTTCGGAATATGGATCGGCGACGTTAAGCTCACCATCCACCCAGTACTGGAATGCATATTCTTCTCCGGTCATAAGCCCGGTAACTTCGGTCCAGAACCAAACATTATCGGCATCTACCGAATCTTTATTCATCAGGAAAGCCGAAGAAGCTGTCCAGTTGTTAAAATCTCCCAGCAGGTAAACGTACTGTTTTCCGGGAGCGAATAACGAAAATGTTGCCGACGTTTCGGTAAGGGTTATCCCGTCTTCCAGACCGTTCGGGCGTTGAACCAATGCTCCGTTTCCATCTCGTACGGTAACGGATTTAAAGGCAGAATCTGCCTGATCTCCCCCTTCGGCAAGCAGCCTGAACCGAAAGTCTCCCGCCTCGGTGGCGTTAAAGGTATAGGTCAGGGAGTCGTTATCGGCCTGAGCCACTTCCTGGCCGTTCAGGGTAATGGAAAGAGAAACATCTCCCGTAGTGTTACTGCCCAATCCTAAGAAGACAATTTCTTCACCTACGGTAGCTGTCACATTATCTTCGTCGGGAGTGACCCATCGGGCGTTAACCACACCCGAAGAAAGTTCGATAAAGATATCCGCTCCGTTATCTCCCCGGCCTACTGCGGCCGGGTTGCCCGAACCGGTGTTGGTTCCCCTGAATAGCATAGCCACTTGTTGAACCTGTTCGTTGGGATCTGTAATCCCAAAAAATTCGCGAATGCTCGGCCCGAATGTAAACTGCCAACGATCGTTACCTAACGGCGTGGCCTGAGTTTTGGGTAAGTAGGTGGTCCAGTCGTTGGGTACGTACTGCCAATCGCTGTTATTGTCACTATTTGTGGTAATGGCCCCGGTATGAAGGTATACGTCGCCCGTAAAGCCGGCCAGATCACCGTTACCCTGTGTGGCATCGAAAACAACGGTAAGGGAGTCAAACTGCGTAGCAAACGAAGGGGTAAACGTTACCACCTGCGCCTGTACGGCATTAACACAAAAAAAGAGGGATACTAGTAGAGTAGTAAACTTGATGAACTTCATGGTGTGTGGATTAGAAATCCGTTGAGTTGCGTTTGATCAACTCCGGACTGTATATGGTTTGAGAAATAGCCTTTTCCGGATTGTTAATCCGATCAATTAAATTCTGGGTTGCAAAGAATCCCATATCCCGCATGGGCTGTCGTACGGTAGAGAGGCCCATGTATTCTGCTAACTCAATATCATCATATCCGATAATGGGTATATGCTTTCCAGTGTCCTGCATGGCTTTTAAAGCACCTACAGCCTGGATATCGGATGCACAAAAACAGGCATCCGGTTGAGGGTTCATGGTCAGGATTTTGATCATAGCCTCGTATCCCCCCCGTTCCGTAAATCCATCCCGGTAAAGGGTGTCACAGGTCACAATCATCTGATCTGCATCCGCATCTGATACCCCAAATTCTTCACTAGCCTTTTTGAATCCTTTAATCCGATCCCGGACGGGTTTTGAATAAGAAGCTGCTGAAAGCATAGCTACCTGCTCGAACCCGCTATTGTACAGGGAGCATACGGCACGGTAGGCACCCAGTACATTATCCACCGAAACAGAATCGAACCCTTCGAAGTGCTCATCGATCAGTGTCATCGCTACGTTGTAGCGTTTTAGCTGGCGCCATTCGTCTTCCTGAAGGTGAATGGATATGAAAATGTATCCTTCTGCTGCACGGCGTTTAAGCACATGTTCAACCTGATCGAATAAATCTTTACCTGGATTTATATTAATGATGCTTAGTTCATAATCATGAAGAGCAATTTTATCCTGTACTCCGCTAAGCACCTCCATAAAGAAATAGTTGGAGATAACCGGCACAACCAGCATGACCGTATTGTTCTTTTTGCTGGCCAGGCTTTGTGCAGAAGCCTGCGGATGATAGCCTACCTCTTCAGCAATAAGCAAAATCTTCTGGCGTGTACGCTCCGATACGTTTGCACTTTGGTTGAACACCCGCGAAACTGTAGCAATGCTTACACCAGCTTTCTCAGCGATATCATATATAGTAGCGGCCAAATGAATTCCGACAATTGAATGAAATAACACGGGTGCCGGTCAAAGCACCCGTGAAAACAATGAAACTGTTTGATTATTTGATTAGGGTCATGCTTCGTTGCTGAATGAAGCTTCCTGCCTCTAATCGGTAGAAATAAATACCAGAAGCAAGGCTGGAGGCATCAAAGCCTACAGAGTGAGTACCGGCATTTAGTTGTTGATTGGTATAGACGGTAGCTACACGCTGTCCCAACACGTTATAGATAGTCAGGTTCACTTCGGCAGCCTGGCCAAGGTTGAACTGAATAGTCGTGGTTGGGTTGAATGGGTTTGGATAGTTCTGCATCAGCTCGTACTGGGTAGCAGTAACATCCACTTCGTTAGATACTTCATACGCGGGTGGATCTTCGAATGACAGGTCGGTTGCAACCCATGTTAGCATTGGGAATGCATAGGTAGCTGGCCATGACACATCACCATTCGCAGCAATGATAGGCTGAACATACTGATAATGACGACGACCTGCTGCAAAACCTACACCGTGTGCAAACATGCGGCCATCCAGGTTGTATGGCTCACCGAACGCTACTCTGAATCCAATATGGTTCAATGTTGGAAGCTGAAGCGGAAGAGTAAGCGTGTAAATCATGTCTTCATCTTCATCCGTAAATCGAAGGGGTTCCATTTCTTCACGGGTAAAGCTGCCAAAGTAGTTTGTTCCGGCACTACCGTCGCCCGCAACACCAAAGCCCTGAGTTAATCCAAAGAATGGAGTATCCATATACAGGTATACAGAATCTACGTCAGGATTGAAATTGTTGGTTCCGGCCTGAGATGTATCATGATCCAGAGCGTTATTCATATCGATAGAGAAGGTAACGTTAATCGCTCCACCTTCTACATTGCTCTCGGTTAACAGAGCCTCTGGCTGAATACCGTTAAAGAACTCAAGTCCGGGACCCTGGTTGTCTTCGGTTTTTGCAAGATCAAAGATACGGTCACCTCCACCAGCAATACCGGGCTCTTCCCATCCTGAACCGTCAGCATCGATACCTTCCAGGAAGTTCGGGCTGCCTTCTTCGTCACGGGAATCATCCCAGCGTACATAGTACTTGTAAGCAATGTTTTCGGTGTCTTCAGAGAATGCATATTCAACGCCTGTTGCTCTCCAGCTACGAGAAATAGAGCTGAACGCCATTTCCTGAGAACCCCATCCGTTAAACGTTCCACGAACCTGAACGGCATCGCCAACACCACGATCGAACAGACCCAGGCCTTCAAGGATACCCACACTTACAGAGAAGTCTAGTGCACCGTCAAAGATCTGGCCTTGAGTAGGAGCAATACGGTTGAAGTATACCCACTGGATGGTGCTATCGTTCTCAGAAAGTGAGAACTCTCTGTTTGGATCTTCTTCCCAGTTGGTGGTTTCGCCAGATTCCCAAACAAACTTGTAGATAATATTACCGTCAATGTTTGCTACTGAATCTTTTGGAAATCGGATTCCTGTTGAATAGAAGATTTTGTTCGTATCGGCTGCATCAACATACTCAGGACGGTCTTCACGTTCTAAATAGATGGCCGTTGATCCCCAGTCTCCAGGGTTTCTGAAAAACTCAGGAGTTCCGCGTACCCCAACCTGGTCGGTGTCCGGGTTGAATACACCGCGCTGGAAAGGCTCTCCCATGTTAACGCGGAAAAATACAGTAACACTGTCGTCATCGCTTTCAAATGGAGCCAGTTGTGCCGGATCGGCACTCCCGTTGTTATTGAAATAGGTGAGTTCCAATACCGTGTCTTTGGTTGCAACAAGACCACGGGTATCCCAGCCTGCAGGGTTAGGCTCGGTGATAAAAGAGCGTTCATCTACGTCGTAAGATCCCGAAGGGCCAGTGAAACGATACTTGTATAAGAGGGTGTCGCCTTCGAGCATTCGGAAAGTACCAGACCAGTAATCACCACCATCGCTTGCGAGTAGTGCTGTACCGTTGTTACTATCCCATGCTAAGACTTCACCATCTACGAAACTGGCCTCTCCACTTGCGGGGGCTCCAGCTCCTTTAATGTTACCATTAACACGAACGGTGTACCCCGTTGCGCTAACAGTATCGAATACGGTAGCTAGGTTTACTCTAAAAGTAACACTAACCGTATCGGTCTGAGCTTGTACTGACGTCGAAAAGAAGCCCACAAGGGCAACTAAACATGTCAATATGGTAGCTTTTTTCATTATTAAACCTCTGGTTAATTAAGGTTATGGTTTAGGTTAAAATTGTAACTGAACACTGATTTTGTTCACATTGCTCAGGAGTTCGAATGCGTGATACGAATAGTCTAATCGCATTCCATATCTGGAACTCAGTTTGTAATTGAGGCCAAATCCCAGGGTAAACTGTTCATCTGTAGTGCTTAATCCCGCATAAGGTACACCTCCTCTAAACATAAGCTGTCCGTCAAGGGTGGCAAACTCTCCCCCAAAGCTTACACTCTGAAAATTGTCATTGGGGCTGGTGCCATCTATGCCCAGTACCAGGGTATTTCCTTTTTCGTTATAGGCCTCCCAGGAAAGCCCGACGCGGAGATTAAGAGGCAAAGGGAACCCTTCGGTTGAAAGTTCAGCATCGGGCTCAAACTCACCAAGGTTGCCTTCTATCGGGTCATAACGCACAATGTTATCGGTACCCATCATTCGCATTTCGGGTCCGAGATTGGTAATGCTTACCCCTAGTTTTATATCATCGAATGGGGTGCGATAAATGGTACCAACATCAAAAGCGATGGCCGAAGCAGAGTTTTCGCTAATCCGCTCGTATATAAATTTAACAGTACCGCCAATGGTGAATTCGGGAATCAGATACTGAGAAAAGGTAACCCCTGTAGATATGGAATAGGCATTGAAGGTTCGGCCGGTTTTACCGTTTGCCTCCACGGTGGTTTCATCAAAAGAGCCAAAATCCAGCGCTAATACGTGAAAGCCTACCGATCCCTTCGCCACAGGTATAGATGCTCCCAAAAAGGTATGGTTAAAATCGAGCAGCCAATCGGTGTACTCCAGCATAACCTGAGGGGTCTTCACATCAGACAGCCCTGCTGGATTCCAATACATCGACGACAGATCGTTTACGCTGGCCACATTTGCAGCCATCGCCGAAGATCGTGCTCCAACAGGCAGAGTAAGAAATGAGGCTGAGGTAGTACCTACCTTCGAAACGGTTTGAGCAGTCCCCATCTCACTCTGCAAAACAAACAGAGAAATAAAAAGAATGATTAAGAATTTAGAATGCTTCATGGCTTATTTAATTACTGCGAATTTCCCTGTTTTAGAACCTACCCCTGGTGCATCGACCTGGAAAATGTAAATGCCGTAGGCAATCTCCAGGTTATCCCGGGTAAGCATATCCCATCTGAATGTTCCTCCAAATTCACCTCCTTCAACCCTTGGGTCGCCCTGCTCTATATCAATTTCCCGAAGCAGAATACCGCGAGCATTGAATATTCTGAGCGTAGAAGGAATTGGAAGGTTTGTAAAGCGAAGAACCCGGTTCTGTTGCCGGCTGGCACCCGGAGGAAATGCCTCATACGTATTGCTTACGATGTACGGGTTTGGAATGACCAGAATCTCATCCAGATCAGAACGGGCGGTATCTGCATCGATTCGTGCCAGATTTTCCGTGTTTATTCTGAACTCGAATACATCCCGTTCAGTAAACGGTTTGGTCGTGATTATCCGTAAGGTATCACCCGCTGACGGGTTAACTGAAAGTGTTTGACCACCCTCCCGTACAGGTACGATTTCAATTTGCCAGGTACGGGTATTAGGTACTCCGTTTACCTCTTCCATTACAACAAGGGCATCAGAAATAAGACCGAAAACATCCACACCGGCGGAGAGCTCACCAGCCGTACCGGATTGTTCTAAATCCAGGAAGATGTATGGTACTTCTGCACCTGTTTGAGGATTAAACAGTTTAAAGTTCGTATCGGTAGCTGGGATAAGTATCTCGCTTCCCAAATCCGTAATAAATCCTTCAGTAGACTCTCCAAAGCCAACGACGTCACCGATTACGATTTCAAAATCGGATGCGGTTGGGGTTTCATAAGGAAATACGCTTGGGGTATGAATGACACGATCGTCGGTATTGGTCCACCCTGTGGTACTCTCATTGATCATGAGCTCTGATTCGTTGAACAGCCGTACCTGGAAACCATCCCGTTCGGGTAGCTCTTCACCGGTAAAGAAGGTAGACTCCTCTATAAGTGTATCCTGTGTACCATCACCGATACGTAACAGTGAGAAGTTCTTTGTACGAAGAGTATCCGGGTTATCACCGCCATCAAATAGCGTATCCTGGAACGTAATGCGATACAAGTTATCAGCAACTACCAGCTCAGGATCAAGGATCGATACTTCAACTCTACCACTTGCAGAACCGGACACTAACGCAGCGGTGGGGTTCTCGGGATCAATAAACCCTGCTGCTGTCTCGGTAGGGATCACACGAACAACATTCTGCCCAAGGATGAAACTACCATCCGGGTTTGCACTAATCTGAATAGGCGATTCAGATGGTGGAATATCCTCATCGGCAAGACCATAATCGAATGAGGTAACCGCATAGAAATAGGTTCTGCCGTTGGTAACCTCGGTATCAACAAAAGTGTACCGGAGTCCGCTATCTCTTCCCTGATTAAACTGCGTTCCGCGTATGCTTACCGGATGTAACCCTTGCACCCCGTCGTTTCGATCGTAGGTGGCAATGTCATCATAATAGAGGAAGCTACCGAAGGCATCGGTGATCTGATCCACGCTTTCAAAGGCCGGATCCAACGAGCGGTACACTTTATATCCATGGAAATCGAAACCCTGTCCGTTATTTCCGGTTATATCCTCAATAAAACGGTCAAACGACTCTTCGGCTGAATCATCCCAGTACAGGGTAACCCTGCCATCGCGGGCTACAGCACTTACAATTGGAGGATTTGGAGCACGTGCAAACTGATAATCGGCATCGTATGCGGTGAATGCCTCTCCTAAATTCTCGTTTACTTTATTACGGTCGGCTAAAGGAACAGCTGAGTTTTCCTGCGAAGCCGTAATCGCAACCGCAAATCGCTCAGACGTACCTACCCGCAATGGGAAGATACCGGAAGAGACAAAGATGTCGGCAGGAGAAACAGGATCGGTCTGGAACTCACCGGGAATCATGTACAGCTGCCAGTTGGTGGCATCGTCGTTCACATCCAGCACGCCCTCTTCAAAAATGGTAACCCGCGTAACCCCGATCAAATCGGTTTCACTAACATCGGTTGCATCAATACTCGGTTCTCCCGGGAAAGTGGTGCCGGCACCTGATGTAGGCAGTCCATCGCCTGCCCCTTCCGACGATCCATCCCCTTCTATTCCAACATCATCCGATAGAGCTATCCAGTCCTGATCATTGTCAAAAAAGTCATCACGGGCTTCATCAATCATCGGTGCTGCTGTGAATTGATTCTTAAATCGTCCGTTGAAGTCGGTGATTAACTGGGCAAAGGAGTTATCCGATTGAATTCGGGCTCTAATATCGCCATTAGAAACAATGAGACCACGTTGAATGGTATCACCTACTGCAAAGTTCAGGTAATTGATGTATCGAACGGGTGTCTCCCTTGCGGTACCGTTAGGCAGCAAGGTTGATTTTGTGAGATGGTTCGGCTGGTTTTCATCAATAAGACCATCGAAATCGTTATCCAGACCATCGATGTGTACCCCAAACTCAGCCTCTGAGGGAGCGAGGAAATCTTCGATTACTTCAAAACTGTTTCCGGTAAAATTCCAGGTTCGACCCTGAGATACAAACGGCGAGCCCGTGTATGTGTCAATAACCCGAGCATCATTTTCGATAATGCGGACAATTTTATCACCGATTGAGATCGTAGTTCTGTTAAAATCGGTAGCCTGGAAATCAGGAAGTAAAGAATCGAGACGATTTGCAGAGTGGAAACCACCGTTTGCAGCCAGCAAATTTGCATACAAATCGGTGTTTTGAGGTTCGTAGAAATCGGTAGCCGAAGGATCATAATTGAATGAGTCCCCGTCATTATCGATCCCATCAATCGCATTACCTGGTGTTTCCAGGAACTGAAGTCCCATCTCTCCTTCCCGATCGAAGAACAGGTTAGGTTCGTTGGTCGGGTTACCATCTACGATATAGGCTATCGAGCGAAGGTTATCAAAGACCGGCTCATCATCGGTGGTGTCATTCCCGATCTGATCCGCAATCCATAGTCCAAACGAAACCCGGTCATAATTGGTGGTACCATCGTTAAGTACTTCAAAGATCTGAAAGTGAGTGGCATTAAGCAGTGTAATGGACCAGGAAAGGATCCTGCTATCCATAATCAGGGCAAGCCCGCCACGGGTTGGGTCCGTGCTATCCGGTGTAAAAGCACCCGTTCGGCTACGACGATCATACAGGTCATCACCGGATTTGAAATAGAATTCCACATCGGCATTAAACTGGTCTCTGCCAAAAAAACCGTTCCAGGAACCGGCCCATCCATCTCCTCCATCCAGGAACTTATCGGGCCAGGAGTCGGGCCAGGTATTTCCCAATGGTGAAGTCGGCCCACGATCGCTTCGGGCCATCTCCGGGCTGTCTTCTCTCTGGTATCCAATAATCGGATTTAATGTCCATGAGCTACCATCCCGGTCGGTTCTGATAGCAGCTACATCCACAATAGGGAGCAATCCGCCATCCGTTTGGTTTTCAACCTCTGTTCCAAGGAATATGATGTTGAATAACATATAAAACCGGTTGGTATTCCTCGGGAATTCGTAGGAAAATTCGTCCGGATTCTCTCCCCTGTTCACCGTTCCTCCATAACCTGAGTTATGATAGGTAGCCCGAAGCTGGTTGCCGTCCATAACGGACTTTTTTACGACGTTAAAACTGGAACGTTCGTTACTGGGAATGTACCCTCCCTCTTGAGCTGTGGCTACCGCCGAATGGAGCACAAAAAAGAAGAGTAAAGTGGGTGATATAAATTTTGCTTGCTTGATCATACCGGTATTAGAAGTTTATACTTGCTCCAATTTGAATTCTTCTGGGTTCTGCATAACGACCGGGATCGTTAAAGAACAGAGGATCTGCGGTTGCTTCATTAAAATTGAGCGGCATATCAGGTTCGCCGGAATCGGCAAACACGCTGTTAATATTTTGAAAATCAAAGAGGTTAAACACCCGTATAAACGTGCGTAACCGATTCTTGCCGAGGTTAAAATCTTTGGAAGCATTTACATCAATAGTAAACCGCGCGGGCAAACGGGCAATGTTACGAAGCTGGCGGGTAGAAACTGCGAAACCTGTTGTTACCCGATCCTGAATACCTGTACCATCGGGAGTGTAAGGCGTGCCTGACAAAAACCGACCTACCAGGTTTAGCTGCCAATCATTTCCGGTATAGAAAAAGGTGCTGTTCAGGATATGGCGACGGTCCCAGTCCAACGGCTGAATTAACTGGATAAGGGAAGCACTTGCACCGGCTGTGTCTGAGGCAGCCAAACCGGAACCCTGTGCTTCGAAGAATTCAGCACGCGGGTCAGAGTTACTTCCTTCTACAATGCTAAAGGTATAGTCAACGGCAAACTGTGCACGTCGGCTCAACAACTGTCTCCAGGTAAGGGTTAAACCACGGGATACCAAGTAATCCCGGTTGATGAACGTACCGTAACGAGGTACTCCGTACGTGGTTTGAATCGGACCTGAGGATACGAAGTCGCGTGAATCCTTGTTGAAGATCACCAACTCTAAAGCCGTGCCTTCAAAAAGTTCTTGCTTAAGACCCACTTCGTACTGGATAGACCGTTCAGGATCTAAATCGGGGTTACCAAATGGCCCTACAGCTGCTTGTGTTTCTTGTAACCTGATCTGGCTGTTTTGATACAGAAAGTTATACTCCGGCATCTGGAAGAAATACCCATAAGAGAAGTACACTACCCCTTTTTCATTAATTGGGTAGGCAACCCCAAATCGTGGACTTAACTGAAACTTAGCATCCACATCTCTCCACCAGTATTCCTCTCGCTCTGCGCGGGTTACCAGCGGTTCGCCAGGATCCTGGAGCCCGTTTCCGTTTTCATCCCGGAATCGGTTTTCAGCAAGTTGAGGCAGATTGATATCCGGGTCTCTTGGGTCGGCAGCTACCCGAGCATTGGGCTCGAAGTAGTCAAACCGCAATCCAACGTTAATAACGAGTTTCTCATATTCCATTTTATCCTGAATAAATGCACTCAGGGTATATGGCTGGTTGGAAAATACCTGTCGGAACGGGCTTTCCTCATCGGGTACACCCAGCTCGATGAACTGGCGCTGGTCTTCAGGAATAAAGTCCGGAATAACCACACCGGCAGCTTCATCCAGCGGTTGCAAAGAGTATTGGTCAAAGTTCAGGTCATCTAACTGAACGTTAATTCCACCTTTGATAAAATGGTGTTCATTAACCTGACTGGATATGTCTGCCTTAAAAATGAAGGACTCTGTGGAACGGAAAAATCGGTTATTGGCGGTGCTAAGTTGGTTAAACTGGTTGGGCAACCCAGGTGCCTGACCTCCAAAACGAGCTACATTTTCGAAGTTGAAGTACCGTGGATCATAGGGATCATCAAACAGGAAGCTTTCTGATCGGTTGTACCGGGTAGCAGCGTTAAGCGTTATAAATGTTTTTGAAGACGGAGTTATCGTCGTCTTTAAATTCACAGAATAATTGAAGTTGTCGAAGGTAGGCTGCCCCAAAGGTACGAGACGGTTTGAATGGGAGTAGCTGTTTCCGTCTTCCAAACCAATATTTGCAATCAGGTTCATGCGGAAGGCATTACTGTACCTCCACTGTAAGTTACCCTGAAAACTCTGGGACCTGAACTCATTCATGTTTACACTGGAGCTGTCTCTTACCCCTGAATCAGAAAGGATAAGTGCATTCTGTCCTCCGATCACTGTTGTATCCAGAGAGTACCAGGGTTGAGAAAAATCAACTTGCTGTCCGTAACGGGTACGGTATGAATTAAAATCCGTGTTCAAGGCCAGGGTATCCTGGAGGGGGCCCTGAGGAGAAAATGCATTTCTACCTACAAACCATCCTTCATTTTCGAACACCCGGGTACTCGCAAAAAAGGTCAGTTTATCCTTAATGATAGGTCCGGATAACGAAGCTGCAACGTTATAGGTACGTGAAGGATCTAAATCCCATGGACGTGTAGCTAACCCGTCGTACAAGTCCCCATCACTAACAATATATCCACCCGTCCAGGCTTCCACATTTCCTTCGAAGTTATTGTTACCAGCCTTCGTAACGACGTTAATCACACCGGAAAGTGCCTGACCATATTCAGCGTTAAATGAACCGGAAATAACCTGTAACTCCTGGATGGCCTGGTTTTCAAGACGCACCCCCTGACTCCTGTTATAATCATCCGATACCCGAATTCCATCCACTACGTACGATACCTCAGAAGCTCTACCACCACGAATAAAAATCCCGCCATTGTTACCAACATTTACCCCTGCCTGAAGCTGAACCACATCACCAACTTCCTGTACAGGTAGCTTTTCAATTTCCTCACTACTAACCCTGGCTTCGGATGAGGTCACATCCTTAAGTACCAGCTGACGTTCTGCCGTAACCACAACCTCTTCCCCTTCAAACGTTTCCTGGGTTAGCGCAAAATTCTGTTCAGTGGTCAGATCCGTACGAACCACAACTTCCTGAATTACAAAGGTTGCATACCCTATATACCTCGCTTCAAGTGTATACGTACCCGGTGCCACATTCAGGAGTAAATACCGTCCATCCAGATCTGCCTGAGCCCCTTTGGTTGTACCCTGAATACTCACCGTTGCTCCAATCAGCGGTTCTCCACTTTCGCTATCGGTTAGGACCCCGGTTATTTTTCCCGATTGCCCAAACGCCCAAGAAGGGAGTATTAAAAACAAGAGTATGGGCAATATGCGTTTAAGTCTCATAATCACTTATTTCAAAGTTCTATTGTTAATTCTTCAAGTTTCTTTAAATCAATAAAAGCGTCGTACCGGGTAATCATCTCATCAACCGTCCGCTTTCTTAAATCCCGAAGTTTGTTCTGGCGCACCTTCTGTGCTACCTGATCTTTCACATATTCAAAGCCCTGGTATTGTGGCTCAATACGGTCCAGGCATTCATAAATGTGATACTCGTTGCTCTGATACGTCATGACTCCAGAGCGATCTCCCGGCATAAGTTTGGATAGCTCAACTCCGTTAAAGCCCAAGTCTTTAATACTTAAAAACCCGAGATCACCATCCACATACCGATCATCGTTCCGTACGGTATACTCTTTCACCAGATCTGTGAAATTCTCGCCATTGTTTAGTTTGGCCAGCACCTGCTCTCCTACTTCTGTACTGGAAACCGCGATCCGTCGTAGCCTCATCTGTAGCGGAGATGCATACAGATCGGGAGCCCGGTTGAATTCTTTTCTTAATTCGTATTCAGATACAGAAATTTGATTTTCCAGTAACGTTATAGCCTCTTTTGCCAGATATCGGGTATATCGCTCAGACACCTGATCATTGATTTCATCCTGCGTAGTTATGCCTGCCAACTCTGCATTCCGTAACAAATGCATGCGGTAAGCGGTGGCTTTAAGCGATTCGGAGAAATCATGCTGCGTTCGAATCCTTCCAAGTACCTCGTCATAATTCAGTAATAGCTCGGTGTAGATATCCCGGGTTGTAAACTCCTCATCTCTTGCGACTGCCAGCACGTCATCAGAGTTCGCGCCGATGCTTTGTGCTGAACGTTCCATATCCCGTGCTTTAAACAACTCCCATAAATCGGCTACCCGTGATTTGTCAAGTTCCACTTCCTCAATAAAATCATCCATATGGCCTCTGAGCACCCGTTCTTTCTCTTGTTTCTTTGCCATCCACTGTAGCTTGTTCTTTGCTGATGAAAACTCAAACTCGGTCAGGATCGGCCTTCTGTTTCGTACGGTAACCTTTATAATGCTGTACCCCTGGGATGTTTGTACGGGTTTTGAATAAGTATTCAAAGGAAGACGATAGGCCTCATCTTCAAAAGCAATATCCATCTCATCTACTTCAAAAAACCCAAGGTCTCCCCCACTATTCGCCAAATACGGATGATTGAAAATCTCTGATGCTAACTCATCAAAATCTTCCCCGTTTTCCAGCCTTTCATACAATGAGCGTGCAGAATCCAGCGTAGGTGCATATAAGTGAGAAGCCCGGATATTTGTATTCACCCGTTCAAAAAGATGGCGCAAATCTTTATCCGTAATTACAATAGGGTCAATCAGCTCTTTTTTCAGATAAGCTTCGGTATACGCACTTTTTTCCAACATCGCTTTTTGAGCAAAAGCCTCTTCGGTATCTGAAACCCCGTTATCTCGTGCGTATAAAGAAAGAGCACATACACCTAGCTCCGACTTCAGAATCTCTTTCTTTGTAGACATGTCCGGTTTGAGAACCCGGCCTGATTTAAAATAGTACTCCTCGAATGCGTCTTTAACCTGGGCTTCTGTGATAACATATTGATCAATCTCAGCGAGAACTTCTTTTCCTCTTTGTTCTGAGCAGCTGGCCCAAAAGAGCGTGATCGATAATAGAAGAGCTTGGCGAACTGTAAACACTTACTGGACTGGGTAACTTTAACGGCATCAATGTACTGAAAGCGCTTACATTTTTTCAAGAATTTTGATCAAAAAAGTTAAACTTTTTTCACAGTTTGGTAATAAG
>JBCBST010000066.1:0-17173 GCA_039819115.1 Bacteroidota bacterium | reverse complement strand
GCGCGATACTGCTCCATAATCTCTTCCAGACTTTTCGTGGCATCACAAAATGTTTGATAAGCCAGGTCTGTTGTCAGATTCATGCCTGAGATCATGGCATAGTCGTTAGCGAGGTACGATTTAAACTTCTCCAGAACCTCATAGCGACGTTGTATAATTCTGGATCCGGTTTCAATCAGCTGGACATCCCAGGGATCAAGCATAATCAGTTTGGTCTGATGATCCATTTGAGGATGTTGAAGGAGCGCATTACGCTGTTTACGAATGCGTCGGTAATCCAGCAAATCCCTGAGATATGCAGAGGATATCTGAGCGATAAACGAATCGATAAATGCCCTGCGCTCTACAGGTCCCTCCCGGGTAAGGCGTTTATCATCTGGCGAGAGAACTACAACAGGCACCATTCCCACCAAATCGGATAAGCGGGGCAGGGGACTGTCGTTTACAAACATCTTTTTTCCCTCCCCGCGACCATACACGCAGGTAACTTCAAACTCAGACCGGATATTACCTTCAAACGTCCCGGTAAGAGTGAAATGCCGCTCTCCTTTTTGAACCCCGTATTGATCGCTGCTGGAAACAAAGCTACGACTCATACATAAATAATGAATGGCATCAATTAAACTGGTTTTCCCGGCTCCATTTGGACCTACTAACACGTTTATGTGCGGACTCCAGTCGACAGCGGTTGCAATATGATTTCGAAAGTGCGCTACTTCCAGCCGGGTGATGATCATACCGAAAGGTAGGCAAATCCAACGTTTGGCAGTGGATTAAATAAAATCGGCCGATACCCTTTCCGGGTCTCTGTTCGTCGGGTAGCAATTAAGGAAACTGGTACCGACCGAGTGTCAGGCTTTTTACTTCAGGAATCCGGTTCGCCCTGGTTCACGATAACAAGCTGTACTTCTTTATGAGGTGATGTTTTTTGAAATAATGCCAGGTTTGGGTTGGTAACCGGAACCGAAAAGGTTGGCATATACACCGCTTGATAATTCATAATTCTTTGTAGTTCTCCTTCGTCTCCTTCCCGCAGGTAAAACCTCCAGCTCTCTGGAAAATGATCCAAACCCCGGAAAACGAATACGTTGGAGTCTACCGAATGACCGGAACCCAGAACTAGTGGAAACGAGAGTTCTGCAAACGACTCCTGAAGTTGGGAAATGCTCACTTCCTCTTCCATTCCTTTCCTGGAAACCCCTATCATCAGATAAGACCCTGACAGTGGAAGCCCTGAACCAACATTCCGATTAGCCAGATTGGTTAACGAAACTTCCCATGCAGGATGACCCCCCGAAAATTCTACAGCTTCACTTTGAGACATATTCTTCCTCTTTTTTTCAAAGTAATAGGGAGGCTAAACCCGGTAAAGGGTGCGTAGATACATTGTAGAGAGTAGCCTATCTGGCAGAATTGGACCGTTCTTCAGTGATTTTTGCACTGGTACTTAGCCTTATATGTATTAAATCAAAATCGGGGTTCACAGGAATAGCATCTAGAATAGGTGTAGATATTTTGTAGAGATAAAAAGCACGGTGAATGGCTCTGAGCTTTAGTATGCTCTCATTTGACCCTTCATAGCCTCCCCGTATAACCCGTGACCTAATGATTATGCCACGCTTCATAACTCTTGTTGGTGTTGCCCTGCTTTTTGTATGCCCAAAGATAAAAGCGCAGACAACTAAGGTGGATTCCCTGATTCAGGTTTTAGAACACGCTTCGGTTGATTCTCTTAAAATACAGGCCGGGATTAGATTAACCCGAGCTTTGAACCAGACTTTCCCCGATTCTGCTCTTGGCTATGCGCTGGTTGCCGCTCAATATGCACGAGAAAACGGGGATACATTGCTTGTGATTCAGGCTATTGAAAACCTCGGACGCGCCCACCTTCGCCTGGGAAACTACGCTGCCTGTCTTGAATTGTTCAATGAAGCAAATACATTGATTGATCAAATCGGTGATATTGGAATTCGTAAGGCTGAGGTTCTAAGGGGAATGGGCAATATCTATTTTATCCAATACCAACAAGAGGTGGCTTTAGACTATTATCGGGAAGCATTAGCCATCGTCCAACGACTGAATGATCCCGTTTATATCGCTATGCTTTATGGAAGCCTAGGAAATGTATACATGGAAACGGGACCTGTGGATTCTTCCCTTCACTATAACCTAAAAGCGCTGGCCATCAGGGAAGAACTGGCCTTACCCAACGAAATTGTAATTAGCCATTTAAATCTGGGCATACTGTATGAGCAAATAGACTCATTAGATAAGGCTATTTACTATAGCACGTTGGCCTATGATTTTGCTACGGAACACCGACAGGATGTTATGGCCACGTATCCTTTGAAGGTGTTAAGTTCTGTTTCCAGAAAGCGGGGAGCGTATAAAGAAGCTATTGAATATGCATCCCGGAGCCTTGAATTAGCCGATCGGCTCAATATCCTGTATGAAAAAAAGGATGCCCACCAGAATCTCTATCAAACCTATAAGGCCATGGAGAACTATGAACGTGCACTTCATCATTACGAACAATTTGATATCGCTAATGATACCCTTTTGAACCAGGATGCAAATACTAAGCTGGCGGAGCAAAGAACGAAATATGAGGTGGATCAACAACAACAGGAAATTGTGCTCCTGGAAGCAGAATCAAGGGCTGAACGCAATTTTTGGTTATCTGTAACTTTGAGCTTACTGCTCCTGTTCGGGTCGGTTGTGGCTATAGGAATCCGCTGGATACGTAAACGACAAGGTGCGCTTAAACTTCTGGAAAAAGACCGCTTAATTCTTCAAAACCAGCGCATCATTACCGAACGGGAGTTAGAAAACACCCGCCTTAAATCAGAACATCTTCAAAAAGAACTCACCAACTATGCCCTTCACATTGTGGAAAAAAATGATTTTCTGGAAAATATAAAGTCTGAGTTTGCTGATATCCGCCAACAGGCTAAAACCCCGGAAGTGGTTAAATCCATTAATCAACTGGGTAACCGGATTTACCAAAACCAAAGAATTACACGGGAACGGGAAGAATTTGAAATGCATGTAGAGCAAGCCTCAGAAGGTTTTTTACGCACGCTTACTTCCAAATTTCCTTCTCTGACTCAACAAGAAAAACGTATGGCTGTGCTCTTACGCCTCGATCTTACATCAAAAGAAATCGCTGGCATCCTCAATATTTCTCCGAAAAGTGTGGATCAAAACCGATATCGACTACGCAAAAAACTGGCTCTCACCAAAGAGACGAACCTCAACCAATTCCTGAACACTATTTAATCAGCATCATCGAGCGCGTTTGTGCGATCCCGTTTCTGGAAAGCTGATAAAAATAGACTCCGGTCGGATACGAGGATGCGTTAAAAGTAACAACGTACTGTCCCGTTGATTGCTGCTGATTTACAAGATTCGAAATTCTTCTACCCAGGGCATCGTATACCGTAAGCTGAATCCAACCCGCCTGATCAATTGTGTAGGAAATCTGAGTGACCGGGTTGAATGGGTTCGGGTAGTTCTGATGTAACTCAAAGTTATCCGGCAGCTCCTCATTTCGAACGGTAGATACTTGTTGACCCGGTTGATACGTACCTGCGGGGAAAGGCATAGAGGCAGAAGCATTGGTTGACTCGCTGTTTAATGCATCCACACCCGAAAAAAACCAGTTATCAATATTAAATATTGAACTGTCGGAGGCCGTAAAGTTATTGCGATACGCCCAGCCATTAGCATAATTCCAGCCATCAGAGGAAGCGTCGCCATCAACCGCTCCGAATATATCAACAACCTGTTCTCCACCAGAAAACTGAGCCGTAGAATCGTAAAATAGCTCAATGGCATCATTTCCGTTTATGGCTGTTGCAAAATCGTTAACCAGTGTGGGGTTAAACCCAAACCAGGTATTGAATGCATTTTCTTCGGTTGCCACGTAAATAAACGCCCCCTTCGATGCACTGCCGCCTAGAACCAATTCCACACCGTCTGTTCCACTACCGTTATTGGCAGAGCCAATAGCAAACCGGGATAAATCTGCGATGTCTTCCAGTGCAAAAAGCTCGACCGCTTTTGGTGTCCCCCCACTTAATGGACCATCAATTACACCGGTAATCAATAAATCGGATGACTGAAAAGAACCAAACCCTGTGGTATCCTGCCCTCCGGTATCGGCCGATACTTCAAATGCGATTACCGTTAACCGGTCAGCTATTCGCTCATCTTCTCCTTCGCCGGCTATCCATTCGATACGAGCACTTTGTATGCTGTCATAATCTGCTATGTTAAAGGGTTGTGCTAATGTATCTAATGCCTCAAAACTGTTACTGTAGGTGAATCTCACCACTTCTGTCATATTCCCCATATCGTACGAAACGTCGAAAAATGCGTTTTCAATGGAGGTAACCTTACCCGTTAACGGATTTGGCGTAGGATCAGGATTTACAGTATTACCACCAAAAAAAGCCCGTCGCACCAATGTGGTGTCGTGTACAAATGGGTTTTGGTTCCCCTGAACAGAAGCGATGGCATTGCTTCGGGCCACTTCAGTAGCGTCTACCGGATCGGCGTCGTGCCAGGTTAGCACTACGTCTTTCATCCTGTCGAAGAATGCTTCATTGTCGGTGTTATCATTTACTACGCTCGAATTGGTTTGATAAATGGCCCAGAAATAAAACATGGCGCGGGCAACATTGCCTTTATGATCTTCTCTTGGTTCAAAACGGTTGTTATCAACCTCGCTCCATTCATCAATGTTTGAACCAGGTATTGTGCTTTGGTTTACCGCCAACCGGTACCAACGATTCGTTTGCTGATCGGGAATTTCATCAAAATCATAATTACTTCTGGCGCTATTCACATCACTACGTGTCGGAAACAGGTGATGGATATCAGTACGCATAGGAGAACTTTGATCATAAAAGCTTTGAGGCCATGTATGTTCCGTGTTGAACCCTTTAGATTGTGCATCCTGGCGATTAGAAAAACTAACCGCATATCCGGTGTATACGCAGGTGATGGTACCACTTACACCATCAATATCATCAAACATGGCGTCCCTTGCGCTGCTGTAGCTCCGGGAATTCGTTACCGAGTAGTCCTGTCTTAAAAATTGGAGAAGCTCATCACCAGAAAGAGTGGGTGCTATTGATTGATTTTGTGAATAAAGCGGACTGCATATCACCATGCAGACCATCCCAAGTACTAGTTTTTTCATGCATACTGTGTTTTATGCATGTTAACAAGACTTTGATTCAAGTGGGATTAAGATATGATTAGAAAAATCTGTTATTTCTTAATCGCTTTTTCCTGAACTGAAATAGTATTACGGATGTAGCATCGCTGACAGAGAAACGCCGCCTCATTTTTGTATGTCGTCTTTTTCAATTGTACAACAAAGCTGAGTGTTGGGTGTGGCTTGTCTCTTTCTGCCAGACATCTGGTACATCGCTTAGGTGCATTCTCTGAACTCATAAACCCTCGTTTGTTACGTCAACCAACTATAAGAACTAAAACCCTTCCAAATTGTCTTATGTAGATAAGATGTAGACCCGAATTTACCAAGAGAAAGTTCTCTAATTAATATTAGAACTTCGTCAATACTCTACATTTTCTCTTCAATCAGACATACTCTAAATATTGCCAAACAATGTATTCCAAGTCTCTTAGGTTTTGCCTATTTTACGTTTCTTTTTTTGAATTGAAGTAAGTAACAATCCATGAAACGTACATTTCAACCCAGCAACAGGAAGCGTAAGAACAAGCACGGATTCCGTGAGCGCATGAGCACCAAGAATGGAAGACGCGTGTTGTCGGCTCGACGAGCTAAAGGTCGCCATAAGCTTACCGTAAGTGATGAGCAAAAAGGAGCTAAATAACGAAGGCAAAGGCTCCTTCAAGCTTCCAAAACACCATATTCTAAGGGGTAGGCGAAATTTTGACCGGCTTTTTTCCCGCTCAGAATTTATAACAACAACGTCTTTTACGTTACGATATACCATATTTCAGAACGAATCGCCCTCCTATCTTGTGGGATTTGTTGCCCCTAAACGAATTGGCAATGCCGTTAAACGCGCTCGGGCTAAACGCCTGATGCGTGAGGCTTACCGACTGAACCAGGATAGTACCCGCTCTTTATTCTCTACATTAGAATATAGTGTTCATTACCTTTTCATCGCACGAATCGCATTAGACGACTGGAAACAAGTAGAGCAGGATGTAGTACACGCGCTTCAGCAGCTGTGCACTCAGCTCCCTAACTCGTTAACTCAATAAACTCACTTTCCATTGGATAAAAACACCGCAACCGGTTTAGCCCTTATCTTCTTACTCATGTTGGGCTGGTTTTATTTTACTATGCCTTCTGAAGAAGAACTTGCCCAGCAGCGCCGGGAACAAGCCATACAGGATAGTTTAGCAGCACTGGAGCAAGTAGAAATGCTTAGAGATCAACGGATAGCTGCCGAAAATGAGGAGATTGGAGAACGAGTTCCCGATCAGGTACAACCTGTTGTTAACAGCCAATATTTTGCTTCGGTAGATACTGCCCTAATGAACACGGTGGTGGAAACTCCAAATTACCGGATTGTCTTCTCTAACCAGGGAGCTGCACCGATATCATTCGTACTTACTGGGTACAACACATGGGACGGAACCCCAGTAGAACTGATCAGTGATTCTGCAATAGCTGCTTATTCGTTGGGCTTTTTGTCCACCGAAAACTATAACATCGATACCAAGAACCTTCGCTTTACACCTATTCGCTATCAATCCTCCATCTCTGTTGAGGAAGGAGGACAGGCTGAACTCACCTATGCTCTTCCAGCATCCAACGGTGGGGAAATTCTGTTTACCTATACCTTCTTTGGTGATAGCCACGCCATGGAGCTTGATGTCACGTTTAAAGGAACCAGCTCCTTTATCGTTGGGCGCAGTGTCGATTTAGGATGGACATCTCCTCTTCCCTTCACGGAGAAAGATAAAACTCAGGATGCACTGGAAACGACAGCCTATGTATATGCAGGTGGCGAGCTTGAAAAATTCAAAATTGATGACTCCGGTGCTGAAGACATCACGATAAATGGCACCATTGACTGGGTGGCAACCAAAACCAAGTTCTTTACCCAAATCATCAAACCCACCACCCCAACCGAAGCGGCTGAAATGCGTGGTGAAGTAACCGGTGAAAGCGATGATCCGCTCACTCGTCATGATTATACTTCATCGGTACGATCCGACATCCCCGCAAACGAAACCATATCCTACCAGTTATATGTAGGTCCTATGCGGTATGCCGAGCTAAAGGACTTTGACGATCATGCCTACGACATGGTGGATGTGGGCTGGAGCTGGCTGCGTTGGTTCTCGGATCCCTTTGTCCGCTTTTTAGTAATTCCGTTCTTTGAGTTTATGAGCGGCATTGTGAGTAATGTGGGTATCATCATTATTATTTTCGCAGCGTCGATAAAACTCGTACTCTCACCGCTTACCTACAAGAGCTACAAAAGCATGGCAGCAATGCAGGATTTGCAGCCAAAAATGAAGGAATTACAGGAAAAGTATAAAGACAATCCCCAGAAGCAACAGCAGGAAACCATGAAGCTGTACCGTAAAGAGAAAGTAAACCCTCTTGGTGGTTGTTTACCCAACCTGCTTCAGTTCCCCATTCTGATCACGTTGTGGCGGTTCTTCCAGAACTCCATGCTACTCCGCCAGGAAGGTTTTTTATGGGCGCAGGATCTTTCCGCACCCGATTACATCATCAACCTGCCGTTCAGCATTCCTTTTATGGGTGACCAAATCGCCGGCTTTGTGCTAATGATGACCGCGGTAATGGTTGTTCAAAGCCGTTTGACCGGAGGAGCGAGTACCGGAGCCACCAATCCGATGGCTCAGCAGATGAAAGTAATGCAGTACATTTTCCCCGTAATGCTGTTGTTCATCTTCAATAATTTTGCATCGGGGTTGAGCTTATACTATCTCATATTCAATGTGCTTTCTGTAATCCAGCAGATTGTTATTAAACGCAACATACACGCTAAAAAAGAAGCAGCTTCCGCCTGATATGCTGCTTTACCATGAGGAACAGGAGTGAGTACGGATAGTATTACCCGTTTTCATTTTCCGATGGTTCGATTCAGCGGTCGGGAAAAACATCTCTGGAATCCCATTCTCAAAAAGCAGTACAAGCAGAGACCAGAAGAGCGTGTGCGACTTAAGACAGTGGAGGTTCTGTTGGCCATGGGTGTTTCTCAAACCCGGATGGCCTTTGAACATCCCGTTCATTTACCGGGTGACAAATCCTCTTCCCGTACAGACATCGTGGTATTCGATAAAGCGGTTAAACCTTTACTTTTGGTTGAATGCAAGGAACCCGATGTACATCTGACGGAGCAGACTGCTCTGCAATACGGTCGCTATAATGAAGTTCTGAACGCTCCTTTTGGTTTATTGACCAATGGCATACAGGATATCTGGATTTCCTATGAAGACGGAACAACCTCAACCCATACACATCCTCCACATTCACTGTTTGCTGAGCCCTTTCCAATATCCAAGAAAAAAACCTTCGCATATTGGCGGGACAGGGGGTTTGCTGGTGAACATCACACCCTTCCTGTAGAAGAACATCTATCTGCCATACTCTCACAATGGTTCCTCGACCCTTCTTCTCAAAACCCGGTTTATCTCAGCTTCGCCGAACTACCGTTACGCTTTGGTTTTGACGGATATTATGCTATCCCCCTCCATAATGACCGATACCAATTGGCCATCACCTGTTCTGCAACACGGGAGGGAGGTACCGTTTTAAATGCCGTTCTAAATGAGCAAGGTGTTAACACCTGTTTATTCAGCTTGCCTGTTCAAAATGCTACGGTTTCCACCTTGATTACTCCTGCAGGTATACAGGAGATGGAGATTCCCGTCGAAGAACTACTTCGTTCACCAGACATAGCAGAGCGTTTGGTTGAGCTCATGAAATAAAGGGTTGCCCTCGAACTTGTTGGGCGTTTTCCCTATCCTGTCCGAAACTAATCACAGATTTATGTACGCTCTCCACAGAGACAAACTGTTCTCTTTATTCGAAGACAAAACCGGAATTGTTTATGTACAAGGTGCGGAGGTATTCTACCGCTATGGAACCGACTATGAGTACCCCTTTAGGCAGGAATCAAATTTCTGGTACCTAAGCGGAGTAAATGAACCGGAATGCTCTCTCATTTTAGACCTTGCTAAAGAAGAGTTTCACCTGTTTGTGCCAAAGCGGGATACCAGTTATGCTGTTTGGCATGGGTTTGTAAAATCGAGAGAGCAGTACCTGAACGACTACTCACCTGATCATTTACACTATAGCAATGATGTTCTATCGGTCATACGAACCCTTGATCCTGGAACCATTTATTGTTTAAATGATGAGCAAGCCGAATTCCTGGAGGATCTGGATCGGTCGTTGAATACAGATACGGATACTCTGAAAGATGCCATTACCTACTGCAGAGTGCTGAAAACGGATTGGGAGCTTGATCAAATGCGGAGTGCATCTGTTATAAACAGCGATGCCTATAACACGATGATAGCCCGGGTGGAACCCGGAATGTTTGAATATGAACTGAAAGGTATATTCACAGAAGTTCAGCATCGGCATGGATTACTTCAGGATGCCTATAACGGAATTTTCGCAGCCGGGAAAAACAGCGCCGTACTGCATTATGTGGAGAATAATGCGCAGATCGAAGACGGAGATCTGGTACTGGTTGATGCCGGGTTCGAATGTAACGGGTATGCTTCCGACTTCTCTCGTACATTTCCGGCAAATGGTGCATTTACAAAGCAACAGGCCGGCATCTATACCGCTGTTCTGGAAGCCCAGAAAGCCGTGATTCAAGCCATTAAACCGGGCGTAAAAATGGAAGACCTGCATATGCAGGCAGCCCGTTTAATGATGCAAGGGTTACTGGACGAAGGGTATCTTACCGGAAGCCTCGACGATATTATGCAGGAGAATATCTTCGCATTATTCTTTCCTCATGGCCTTGGGCACTTTCTGGGACTGGATACTCACGACGTAGGAGGTTACCCTAAAGGCGTGGATCGTATTGATCGACCCGGGATACAGTTTTTGCGCGCTCGCAGAGAACTTCAACCCGCTATGGTGGTAACTATAGAACCCGGCATCTATATCATTCCAGCGTTACTTAAACCTGCATTCGAACATGAAAAACAAGCTTCCTTTTTAAACAAAGCCAAGCTTGAGGATATACTGGACTTCGGTGGTATTCGAATTGAAGATGATATTGTAGTCACCGAAACCGGGTACGAGAACCTCACTGACGTACCTAAAGAAATAGACGAAATCGAATACCTGATGGAGGGTTAATGAAGAGGTTCAATCCCGTTGTTCTTTTCTGTTTTCTGGCTCTGAGTTCCTCGTTTTCGACACTAACTGCTCAACTCCCCATCGACTCCTTATCCCTGGAACTCATTTTCCATGAGCCCTACCTCCCGGGAGTTCGGCCTACATTTGCAGGATTTGGACCCAAAAACGATTACGTCTATTTCAACTGGAACGACTCATCGAAAGCCGGAACAAAGCTCTACAGAACCGATTTAAAAGGAAAAAGTTATGCGTTGGCCCCTGAGAAATACAGACGAAACTACACTCTTTCTCCCGATGGAAAACAGCTGGTTTTCACCAAACAGGGAAATCTAATCCTTGCCGACGCCGATTTTGAAAATCAGCACGTGCTGGTTGCATCCAAGTCATTCGATTATGGACCATCGTGGAGCCCGGATGGCAAAGAAATTGCGTACATCAGCAACGGAAATGCATGGGTACTGGGACTGGATGAAAGCTCCATAACACAATTGACACAGAAAGAAGCAGACGAACCTGGTTTTAGCTCACTGGAGTGGGTGGATCAAAACCATATTTTGCTCCGTCAGTATGATAGTTCCGATAGTAAAAGGTATTACTTCCCTGAGTATGCCGGAAAACGCGTAAATACCGGAGCAAGTAACCGGGGCATTTCCACGATAACACTGTCGGTTGTTTCTGTAGATTCCGGAAAGGTGAACAAGGTATTTACTAAAAGAGGATGGGTATCGGATCAAGCCAATGTTAACACCGGCCTGGTTGTTCTTGACGAAACCAATGCGGCAATGAAAAAACGAGGGCTTCACCTGTACGATGTTCGTTCCGATTCGCTGTTCACGATCTTTGAAGACTCCACCAAAGGCTGGATCTCTGACCGATATGTTGAGTTTTCGCCAGACGGTACTCAATTGCTGTTTCTGAGTGAATATGATGGATGGGCACATATCTATCACTACCAGATATCCACACAGCAAATCAACCAAATCACATCCGGAGCGTTTGAAGTTGAATGGGTGAACTGGACCTCTGATAATGAGCTGGTCTATGCAAGCAATGAAGTTGACCCCGGCGAAGTGCACCTGTATCGCTACCAGGTGAAGACTGGGAAACACGTCCAGCTTACATCGGACGAAGCGCACCGTAGATCGTTCAGACTACATCCCGATAAGCAACGGGTCGTGTATACAAAAACGTATTTCAATGAACCTGCTGATCTTTTTCTTCTGGATACCAAAAAACCGGGCAAAGAGATTCAGCTTACCCGTTCCATTCCCGATCGGTTTAACCGTTACGCCTGGCAACAGGAAGACTACGTTCGCTTGCTATCACGGGATGGAAAAACAAAGCTTTCAGCCAGTATTTTGACCCCCGATCAACGCCTTCCAGGTGGAAATCCTGTTGTGGTGTTTGCTCATGGCGCAGGATCCTTACAAAATGTATTTAAAGGCTGGAGTTTCAGCTATTGGCGGGAATACATGTTCCATCAGTTTTTAGCCGAACAGGGATACTATGTGCTTGAAGTGGATTATCGGCATAGCCTGGGATATGGCCGAAAATTCCGGGAAGATGTGACCAACTGGATGGGTAAATACGAAATAGAAGATATTGAGGATGGCTTGTCGTTCCTGGCCGAAAACTATGAAGGAGCTGACACTTCGAGGGTCGGTATATACGGAGGGAGTTATGGGGGATTCTTAGCTCTGTATGCCGTGGGTACATCGCCCGATCGTTTTGATGCGGCGGCGGCCTTACGAGCCGTAACCAAATGGGAGAACTATTATAACACCAATCCCTGGTACACCTTACCCCGCCTCGGAAATCCGGAAGCATTCCCCGAGCACTACACGAGAAGCAATCCCATTACCTATGCCGATTCTCTTCAGCAACCCGTTCTTATTCTTCATGGGCTGATTGATAATAATGTGGGATTTCAGGATGCCGTTCAGTATATCGAACGACTGATACAGACCGGGAATACCAACTTCGAAATGATGATGTATCCAACAGAGCGCCATAGCTTTGAAGACCAGGATGCATGGCATGATGAATACCGCCGTATCTATGAATTCTTCGAGCGGGAGTTATAATAATCAATCGTTTTATATAGCATGAATCTCCTTCCCACCATTGTTCTCTGGATCATTGGAATACTCGGTATCTTTTTTATACTCGCTTTAGGTATAGGCTGGCTTATGTCTGCCCCTGCCTATAAAGGCGATATAAGCGATCACTTTGATGGAACCCGGTTTGTAAATCAGGGAAATGTTGAACCTACAGGGTTAGCCGATCTTCTTAAGTGGGTGACCAACCGTGATGAGGGTACATGGAATGCCTATACGGTCGAAGATAAACCCTATGGTAATCCCCCGGAAAAACGTGTAGAAAAGGGTATTACGGTAACTTACGTGAATCATTCTACGTTTTTGATTCAGCTTGATGGGTTAAACATCCTCACAGACCCGGTTTGGAGTGAGCGGGTTAGCCCTTTCTCTTTTGCAGGCCCCAAACGAATGCGCCCGCCAGGTATAAAGTTTGACAACCTTCCCCCGATCGATCTGGTACTCATCAGCCATAACCACTACGACCATCTTGACCTGGAAACCTTGAAAAGAGTAGTCCGTCACTCTGATCCGGAAATTGTGACCCCACTCGGGGTAAATCTATATATCGAAAAGAACATCACAACACGAACCCGATCATTTGACTGGTGGGACACCTACCAGGTGAATGATTCCGTTACGATCCATACGGTTCCCGCCCAACATTTCTCAAGCAGAGGAATGTTCGACCGGGATAAGACCTTGTGGGCCGGATTTGTAATTCAATCACCTTCGGGATCGGTCTACTTTGCCGGTGATTCCGGGTATGGTTCCTTTTTCAAAGAGGTAGGTAGTCGGCTTGGGCCATTTAAACTCAGCATGATTCCCATTGGTGCCTACAAACCCAGGTGGTTCATGTCACCCGTGCACATTGATCCTGCTCAAGCAGTTCAGGTACATCATGATGTACGTTCTGAACTAAGTATTGGCATGCATTACGGTACATTCCCCCTTGCCGACGATGGAGAAACCGAACCAATAAACGAGCTTAAAGCAGCTCTGGAAGAGGGCGAAGTTCGAAGCGATGCCTTTATCCTTCTGGAAGAAGGGAAATCCATACACGTCGAGTAGCAGAGCAGGTCTTTTACTTCACAATAAGCCTGGTGAAGCACACAATACCACGCGTGATTTGCTTATCCACACGGAAGCCACAAGAGTTAAACAGCTCATTGCTTTCCTTGATGGTCCAGAATTTAATCCCGCCGATTCCCACCGATTCCTGTAGCAAGCGCCCATACCAAACATCACTTTTAATGAGATGCATCATAAAGAATACCCCGTTTTCTTTGAGTACTCTTCGTGATTCATGCAGCACTTTAGACGCATCCGTAAGTTCGTTCAACGTACCGCCCATCACAATTCCATCAAAGGTTTGGCTAAAAAAGGGAAGGTGACGACCATCCGCTCTTAACAGAAACATATCCGTTTCGTCAGCCTCTGCTTTCATCCTGGCTTCATTGAGCATTTGAGATGAAAAATCGAGTGCTACAATATGAGCCTTCTTGTTGGATGCTTTTAAAGCCCGTGCATATAGCGCTGTTGAGGCTCCTAAATCCAGGTAGAGTGCACCATCTTTAGGCGCCGTCCATTCAATCAGTAACTCATGCTCTTTTTCAATGGGAAAATCCTCACCGGAAAGCAGTGAAAGTGAGCGCTTTCTCCAAATATCCTCGTAGATAGCGGCCGTTAATTTCCAGTGATTCGTGCTTTGAGCAATTGATGTAAACGCGGGTTCCTTACCCAGTACATCAATCACATTATTCTTAACCGGGTATTCATCACCATCCGTGGAACAAAAGCTCCCATTAAAAGGAGTGGATAACTCAGAAACAGCTTCAGGGATAGGAATAGCCAGGCGTTCGTTATGGGGAGATCGGAGTTCTAATTGCATGGTTCAAAAAATTTGGCGGAAATACGGAAGCCTGCACCAAGGGTTACGCTAAATTAACGCTGTAATACCAGCGAAACCTGCGAACCTTTGTCTGCACTTAGCATATTGGCGGCGTTTCCTTTGTTTATGCCGATTTCTAACATCCCTGAACTACCAATAAATCCCACCGGCTCACCTTCTTCCACATCGCCAAAAGTATTTACAAAATGATCAATTACCGTATTACCCACGTATATTTTCACTTTTCTCCGCCCAATATTCTCTTCTACCAGTTCCTGGGAAATATTCGTAATCAGGTTCCCAAATCGATCTACATGTACAACCCAACCTTGTAAACCATCTTTATCCGCAATGGGTACTGCCCAATGATATTTTATCAGATCTGTAATCTTTTTCCCCACAGAGGCCAACTCTACGCCTGAAGCTAAATGAGCAGCAACAGGCGCAAATATGTCCCGACCATGGAATGTGGACGAGAGTTGTGACCTCCAGAACTGCTTTTCACTTAAATGATACGCTTCCTCGGTGTATGGTGTATCCAACAGAGAAAAAATTCCGTTATCAGGGCCTATAAAAACCTGCTTATTGGAGCGTAGGGCTATAGGGCGACGATCCGTTCCCACTCCAGGGTCCACAACCACAACGTGAATCGAATGTTCCGGGAACAGAAAAGCGGCATTCTTTACCACCCAGGCCCCGGCCATGATATCCTGAGGTGGTATCTGGTGAGAAATATCCACGATTTGGGCCTGAGGATAGATGCCCAGTATTACGGCCTTCATTGCACTTACATAGTGATCCTGAAGACCGAAGTCGGTGGTTAATGTAATAATCGGGCGTTGGGCTCGATCAGGATGCATAACTGTTAAGCATCACTGGCATCACCAACATCAGAATATCATCTGAATCAGACTCTGTAGAAGGTTTTACGATTCCTGCTCTGTTTGGAGAAGAAAACTCAAACCGCACTTCCTCGTCATCAATATTCCCAAGCACATCGGCCAAATAACGGGCATTAAATCCGATTTCCATTCCTTCGTTTGTGTAGTCACACTCAATCGTTTCTTTTGCCTCGCTGCTCATATCCAGATCTTCGGCGCGAATCGTAAGCTTATTCTCTTCCAGTTGTAATCTAATCTGGCGGGTTGTACTACTCGAGAAGATGGAAACACGCTTTACCGTAGACAGCATCTGAGCCTTTTCGATGGACAAAAACTTGTCATTATCACGAGGAATCACAGAGTCATAATTCGGGTATTGTTCGTTGATTAAACGGGTGAGCACAATCGTGTTACCGCTCTTGAACCGTGCGTGATCCTGTGTAACGGTCAGTTCACAGGCATCCCCTGAAATCGTTTTCTGAATCAGGCTTAACGCTTTATCCGGAATAATAAAGTCCACGTCACCACTGGCTGTAATGTCTTTACTGGTATACTTCACTAACCGGTGCCCGTCTGTGGCAACAAATTTGCTTTCTTCCGTTCCCATTTGAAAATAAACCCCCATCATAGCCGGGCGAAGATCATCACTGGAAACCGCAAACAAGGTTTTAGCAATCGCTTTATGCATATTATCGGCCGTGGTTTCAATCACTGTGCCCTCATCCGTACTGGGTATCTCCGGAAATTCATCGGCTTCTTCTCCAACCAACTTATACGTCCCTTTATCCGTGCGAAAGTTGATGTTCTTCCGGTCGTCCACATCAAAAAATACGGGTATGTTCGGAAGCTGACGCAGGGTTTCCAGCAAACGACGGGCAGGAATGGCAACAGCGCCGTCTTCTTCTAACTCTGCATCCAGATATTCAATAATAGAAATCTCAAGGTCTGTAGCAGTTAGTTTCAGCCGGCCTTCCTCGCTCTCAAATAAAATGGTTTCGAGGATGGGTAAAGTGGCTTTGGAAGGGACAGCACCGATTACGGCAGAAAGTGCTTTATTAAGCTCGTTACTGGATACCGAAAATTTCATGAAATGGTTGATTGATGATGTGTGTAAGGCAAAATTTAACGAATAGTTGCCCTTTCAAGAACGTGTGCTTATACTAAGAAATCACCACACCGTCCGCAACCTAGCGGCTCGCAAAAAAACATACAAATAACTGTACTATACGTCCGTTAAGCGCTACAAACATCCTACACTAAGAAGTACTCCGTAGATGCGACAGGTTATCACAGCGCTTTTTGCTGCTTTTTTATGCGTTTTTATTAGCAGCTCTGTTTTTGCACAAACGAATCAAGCCAGATATGGTGGTGATTTTCTTTCAACCGGTGGAGGTGCCCGTGCGCTTGGAATGGGAAGTGCCCATGTCGCCTTTACGAACGATGTATCGGCCGCGTACTGGAATGTAGCAGGACTCGCGTCTGTCTCAGACCCACAAATTCTATACATGCACTCAGAGCGATTTGACGGAATTGTGGGCTACGATTACGCTGCTGCTGCTTTACCCTTACAATCGGGGAAGGGTGTTCTTGCTTTAACGTTTATTCGGCAAGGTGTGGATAATATACCCAACACCCTGAATGCCTTTGACCAGGACAGAAACCAGCCCAGAGAAAATGCAGAGGATTTTATCACGCGATTCAGCACGGCTGATGTCGCTTTTTTTCTCTCTTACGCCACTCAGCGCTCAGAACGCCTTTCTATAGGAGCAACTGCAAAAGTAATCAACCAGACGCTTGGTCCTTTCGCTGAAGCATGGGGATACAGTTTAGATATCGGTGCTCAGTACCGTACCGGATTTGCCGACTTCGGGATTTCTGTGCGGGATATCACCACTCTGCAAAAAATGTGGACCATCGATGAAGACGAGTTCGCATCCTT
>JBCBST010000065.1:0-17209 GCA_039819115.1 Bacteroidota bacterium | reverse complement strand
TTTAGTGGATTGAAATTAATTGAGGCCAAAATACTGGTTGGCACAACGTATAGAAAACCTGGCCTGTCTTTAAATCCTTAAGATTGAGTAAAATCTTTAAAATCAAAATCATTATCGGAGGGATGTCAAATAACTTAACGCAAACTTAAATGCGCTTTTCCTTCCTCCAGTTTTTCGTATCTTTGCCGATCTTAGAATTCTCTTGCCAGGCACTACCAATTAACCGACTGTATTTAATGGAATCCAACACGGCGTTATTTGTCAGCATCGTTGCTCTTCCTCTTTTAGGATTTTTGATCAATGGTATTGTCGGACTATTTGTGCCTTCTTATAGAGAGAATAAAAATCTGATCGGGATTATTGCCAACACCATGGTATTTATCCCATTTATCATATCGGTCTACTTTTTTCTGAACATGAAGGCTGATTCCGCAGCCGAAATCTTTACCCTTTTTACATGGATTGAGGCAGGTACATTTAGCGTGGACATCGCCTACCGCCTCGATCAGCTTTCTATATTAATGGCCCTGGTGGTAACCGGAGTGGGTTTTCTCATCCATTTGTATTCTATGGGATATATGGCTCATGATGAAGGATACTGGAAATTTTTTGCCTACCTGAATCTTTTCATTTTTGCCATGTTAAACCTGGTATTGGGGAACAATTTGTTGCTCCTCTTTCTGGGTTGGGAAGGAGTAGGGGTGTGTTCGTACCTCCTCATCGGATTCTGGTATCATGATATGGCTAAATCGGACGCCGCTAAAAAGGCATTTATCTATAACCGGGTCGGAGATTTTGCATTTTTGATTGCCATGTTCATGCTGTTCCAGTCTGTGGGCAGTCTTAATTTTGATGTGATTCTGGCTAATCTGGGTAACATTTCCCAGGAATATAAAGTCGCGATCGGGCTTCTGATGTTTGTAGGGGCCACAGGGAAGAGTGCGCAAATTCCACTGTTCGTGTGGTTACCGGATGCCATGGCGGGTCCCACTTCGGTATCTGCCCTTATCCACGCGGCTACTATGGTAACTTCAGGGATTTATCTCATTTCCAGGATGTCGGCCATGTATGTGATGATACCGGAAGTAATGCTGGTTATTGCGTTAATAGGGGCCCTGACAGCCATCGTTGCTGCTACGATTGCAATCACTCAAAACGATATTAAGAGCGTACTTGCGTATTCCACCGTTTCCCAGTTGGGGTATATGTTTTTAGCCCTTGGATCTGGTGGATTCACAGCAGCGATGTTTCATGTCGTTACCCACGCCTTTTTCAAAGCCTGCTTATTCCTGGGCTCAGGATCGGTTATTCATGCGATGGAGCATGTGGAGCATGGACTTCATAAAGAGGGTAAAAAGGTACATTTCGATCCACAGGACATGCGCTTTATGGGAGGGCTTAGAAAATTTATGCCCTCCACCTACCGGACGTTTTTTATTTCAACCATAGCTATTGCCGGAATTCCGCCTCTGGCTGGTTTCTTCTCAAAAGACGAAGTACTGGCTCAGACCATGAATGCCGGTTTCCAGGGATTTGGTGAGCCCCTTTACATGATTCTTTGGGGTGTTGGAATTGTAACTGCGTTCCTGACTGCCTTCTACATGTTCCGATTGACATTGACCACTTTTCACGGATCGTTCAAACTCCCGTCTAAGGTTCCTGAAGCTGAAGGAGCGGAAAAGTTTCTGCATGAAAGCCCTGCATCCATGACAATTCCTCTTTGGATTTTGGCATTTCTGGCCATTTTTGGCGGCTTTCTCGGGGTTCCGAATTTCATTGTCGAAACGTTCACGCATGAACCGGCCCACATCAATCTGCTTCACGACTGGCTCTACACTGTAGTTTCGGACTACAAGATTACCATGGAGCATTGGCTGGAATGGGTGCTGATGGGTGTTTCTATTGTTGTCGCCATTGCCGGTGTTACGGTTGCTTTCAGAATGTACAATAGTGATCAGCAAGAAGAATCTGATGCCTCTATAGCCCGACGCTTTGGTGCACTCTATAGTGTCTGGAAAGACAAATACAATCTTGACGATGTATACGAAGGCGTAATCGCAAATCCTATTGTGCGTTTGTCAGATCGTGTGCTGGCCGTATTTGACATGAGGATTGTAGATGGCTTTGTAAACTACATTGCCGGTACGGTACGCCTTGGGGGAAGCCTGTTTCGCTATGTACAAACGGGTGTCGTTTCAAACTATGCATTCGCCTTTGTAATTGGTGTAGTCATAATTCTCTACATGATGATTTTTTAATTCTGCTTATTGATGGAAATCATACTCAATATCACGATTTATCTCCCACTGCTTGGTATTCCGTTTGTGGCTTTTGTTCGGGGAGAGGAAGGTAAAAAATGGGTCGCGTTGCTCTTTACTTCGGTAACGTTCGTTCTCTCCCTGCCTCTGATGTTCAATTTTGATATCGTCAACTCTGGTACGGCCCAGTTTCTGACAGAAGGGGGGAGCATATCATCAGGACTTGATATAAAATACCTGGTGGGACTTGACGGATTGAGCCTGCTGTTGTTTATGCTCACCACATTTATCAGCCCGATCGTAATTATCTCTTCCTGGACTTCGGTGAGCAAACACCTTACCGGGTATCTTTGCATGTTGCTGCTGCTGCAAACGGCATCGCTTGGAGTATTTGCTTCTCTCGACCTCATGGTGTTTTACGTCTTTTTTGAGTTGTCTCTTATTCCTATGTATTTCCTGATTGGTATCTGGGGAGGTGCAGATCGTATACGGGCAACCTTAAAGTTCTTTATTTATACCCTGGTAGGATCTCTGATCATGCTGGTTGCGCTTATTTATGTAGGGTACGATGCGGGTAGCACCCTGGATGGAGTATACTTTACTACAGACTGGAGATTCTTATCCGGCGCCACATATCAGATCGGATTGGTTGAACAAACGTATTTGTTCCTGGCCTTTGCATTAGCTTTTTGTATTAAAGTGCCTCTTTTCCCTTTCCATACCTGGTTGCCATATGCCCATACAGAAGCTCCTACGGCTGGTTCGGTGGTTTTGGCGGCCATCATGCTTAAAATGGGAACCTATGGCCTGATCCGCGTTTGTCTTCCTATGTTTCCAAACGCATTTATGGAATTCGCACCATATATGGCTGTACTAGCTGTAATCGGGATAATTTATGGTGCATTAGTTGCCATGGTGCAGAAAGATGTCAAGAAACTCGTGGCGTATTCATCCGTGAGTCACCTCGGGTTTGTTGTGCTGGGCATATTTGCATTTAACACGATAGCGATACAAGGCTCCATCATTCAGATGATCAATCACGGGCTTTCCACGGGCGCATTATTCCTTATTGTGGGTATGATTTATGACAGGCGGCACACCCGAATGATCAAAGATTTTGGTGGCATTGCGAAGAAGGTTCCCATCTTCACCGTAATGTTTATGATCGCCACCCTGGCTTCTATCGGTTTACCTGGTCTTAACGGGTTCGTAGGAGAATTCCTGATCTTAAATGGTTCGTTCTTTTCTGAGCTTTATGATAACCGCTGGTTTGCGATCATTTCTGCATCAGGAGTTATTCTTGCAGCCGTATACATGCTTTGGATGTTTCAGCGGGTTATGTTTGGACCCATCACCCATGAAGAAAATGAAAAACTGATCGACCTGAATGGCCGTGAAATCGGTTTGCTGATTCCATTGGTTATCTTCATGTTTTGGATTGGTGTACGCCCGGTTGATTTTACCCGATACTCTGAAGCACAGGTAACAGAGTTAATTATTTCTGCTCAAGAAAAAGGTGAGGCCATTTCCTCATCTTCTCATGCCATAGACTTACCCGAATGGGCTACCTCATTCTATGGAATAGATGAATCGGAACCTTTAGCACAATCAAAATAATGGAAGCCCTCTCAGAACAAGCGATAAACGAAGCATTAACCGATCTGGATGGATGGGATCATGATGAAGATATGATCACCTGCGGATATGAGTTCAAACATTTCAAGGAAGCGCTGGGATTTATTGTCCAGGTAGGACTTGTAGCAGAACAGAAAGGACATCATCCCGAGATTTTTAATGTGTACAATAAAGTGGTGATCAGCTTACAAACGCATGATGCGGGCAATAAAGTAACCCAAACCGATATCGACATGGCACGAGCCATCGAGGAGTTGTTCTAACCTTTATCATGGATTACCTCGGAGATATACAAGCATTTTTACCAGGCGTTATTACGGGCGTTGCGGGGCTTATCGTTATCGTAATTGAATCGTTAAGAAAAGATAGTCCATCTGTTTTCTGGGTTACTTCTCTATCCTTACTGGTATCGCTCTTTTTTGGAATTCAGGCCATGGGCGGGGAAGCAGGAATTGCATTTTCCGGGATGCTCGTATACGGTGGTTCTGCCGCATTTGGTGGGGTAATCATTTTGACGGGCGCATTATTTTGTGTGTTTCTTTCAGAAGAGTACCTTAAAAGTATAAATCACCATTATGGTGAAGTGTATGCCCTGATTCTTTTTGCTACCAGTGGAATGCTTTGTCTGGCGGGCGCTAACGACCTGATTACTCTTTTTGTCGGGCTGGAAACCATGTCGATTTGTTTATACGTAATGGCTGGGCTGGTTAAGGATGAGAAATCCGGAGCCGAGGCTGCGCTTAAATATTTCCTGCTGGGTGCGTTTTCTACCGGGTTCCTGTTATACGGCTCTGCGTTATTATACGGGGCAACAGGCTCTACCAATCTTGAGATCATTGGTGCTTCTGCGAGTACTGATGTTCTGTTCCTTGCCGGTGCTGCACTTCTTCTGGTTGGTTTTCTTTTTAAAATTTCGGCAGTTCCCTTTCATATGTGGACTCCGGATGTGTACCAGGGGACACCCACCACGCTTACAGCATATTTTGCAACGGCATCGAAAGCAGCTACTTTTGTCGCTTTTATCCTGGTTCTTTCACGGTCGCTACCAAGTATTGAAGGCATGGAATGGCAATCTGTGCTCTCATTAATCGCTATCATTACCATGATCTTCGGCAATATCATTGCCCTGGTTCAGGACAATATGAAGCGGATGCTTGCTTATTCCAGTGTGGCTCATGCCGGATATGCTTTAGTTGGATTATCTGCGGGCTCGGCCGAGGGATATAGCGCGGTATTATTCTACCTGTTCGCCTATACCATTATGAACGTTGGCGCTTTCGGAGTCATCGCTTACTATGAGCGTCATAAAGGATTGGACTTTTCCGATGTTCACAACATGGCTGGATTAGGATATAAAAAGCCTTTGATGGGTATCATGTTATCCATATTCCTTTTTTCATTGGCCGGCATTCCCCCATTTGTAGGCTTTGTTGGTAAGTATTATGTGTTTGCAGCTGCGATTAACGCTGATCTGATTACACTTTCCATTATCGGAGTTTTGGCCAGTGCCGCAAGTGTATACTACTACCTTCGGGTTATGGTCTATCTGTACTTCCGGGAAGAACATAAATCAACTGATTTGATGTCGCCCTCTATTCTTACCCAAGGGGCGTTAGCCATTCTGGCACTTCTCACGGTGTATTATGGTATTGAGCCTGTACTCCCATCCGGTGGGTTAATGGATCTGCTGGGATCATTTGGTGCTATTGAAGGCATGAGTATTATCAATCGATAATGACGTTGTAAAACAGCCCGAAAAACTTTAATTTTACTGTTCTGTCGTTCGCACAAAGTGTGCAGGGCGACTGTTTTCTGAACGAAGACAACCAAAGAAACCCATATCAATGAGTAAAAGTTATTACGAACTCACGTATATCATCAATCCTGTTCTGGAAGATGATCAGTTCAAGACCGTTGTAGAGCGCATTAGCGCGTTACTCGAAACTAACGGTTGCGAAATAGAAGAAGTAGACGAATGGGGCTTACGCCAGTTCGAATACGAGATGGATAAAAAAGGCAGCGGATACTATGTAAACATGTATTTCACTGCTCCTGCCGAGGCCATTTCTGCCTATGAGCGAGCCATGCGTATCGACGATAATATCATGCGATACCTGACCCTGAAATACGATGCAAAAATGCTTCGACACCGCGAGTTGCAACGCAAAAACGAAGTGATCGACATTTTTGCAGTACCTGAAGAAGCCGAGGAAAAGTAAGCGATTAAGGAACTGAATCATGATTAAGAATCCATCACACCCCAAAAAAGGCCAGCGCAAAGTCAAGCAGTGTAAATTCACTAAAGCTGGTGTAGAATATATTGACTACAAAGATGTAGATACGCTTAAGCGTTTTACAAACGACCAGGGTAAAATACTTCCCCGTCGTGTAACCGGAACCAGTGCAAAACATCAGCGACAGTTGACAACCGCCATCAAGCGCGCTCGTTTTCTTTCCCTGATGCCGTATGTAGCTGAAAATCTGAGATAAGGAGACCCCAATGAAACTTATTCTTAGAGAACCAATCGAAAAGTTAGGTGCTGCAGGCGAACTTGTTGACGTTAAGGATGGCTACGGACGTAACTTCCTGATTCCACAAGGTAAAGCCGTACTCGCAACCAAAGGAGCGATTGCTGAACTGGATCGAATGAAAAAGCAAGCAGCTATCAAAGCTGAGCTAACCGTACAAGAAGCAAAAGATCTTGCACAACTTTTAGAGTCTACGCCAGTTACTATTCCCGTAACTACCGGTGAGGACGACAAGATTTTTGGTACAGTTACCAACGCTCAGATAGCCGAAGCACTAGAAGAAAAGGATCTCTTTGTTGATCGCAGAAAAATTGAAATCAACGAGGACGTGAAAATGCTTGGTGAGTACACAGCGACGGTCAACTTACTAGGCGATCTTAAACCAATTGTGAAGTTCTGGGTAGTTAAAGCCGACTAGGTCATATTATTAACTAAGCCAACATCATGAAATTATTAAAAGGTTTTGGAATGGGGATCATCCTGGCGATGCTATCCCCATTTTTTTTATTTGCTCAAATACCCGATCCCGTATCATTTACGGTAACCGAGATTCCCGAAGAAGTACAGGCCGGTTCGGTCTTCGACGTGGTTATCGAAGCTGAGATAGAGGGGAAATGGCATCTTTATTCTATTCTAAACGACCCCGATGCCGGTCCATACCCAACAACGTTTACCCCCATCTCCGGTAATTTTGTGTTTGCCGGCGAGTTAAGCGAATCAGAGGCCGATGTGGAGTTCGACCCTAATTTTGAAGCAGAGTTGGGATGGCACTCCAAGCAGGCTACATTCACCATCCCGGTGGCCATCAAAACAGGGCGCACGGGAGAACAGATCATAGATATTGAAGTTCTTTATCAGGTCTGTGATGACCGCGTGTGTTTGACGCCAAAAAAGAAATCCATTATTGCATCCGTCCGTGTTACCGGCGATGCCCCGAACCCTGTTGAAGCAGCCATAAGTAGCAATACAACGGGTAATCGCGCTGCATTGGGAAGTGAGGGATTTTTCGGCTTTATCTGGATTGCTGTCATTGCAGGGTTTGCGGCGTTACTGACTCCCTGCGTTTTCCCGATGATTCCACTTACCGTTTCCTATTTCTCAAAAGATGACGATTCATCGAAAGGAGTCGGCCAGGCCCTGTTGTTTGGGTTTGCCATTGTGGCCACATTTACTCTTTTAGGGGTTTTACTTGCAGCTGTTTTTGGGGTATCAGGAGCACAGAACTTCGCAGCACATCCCATTGTGAATGTGTTCATAGCGGCCGTACTTATTGCATTTGCATTTAGCTTACTGGGTATGTACGAACTGCAACTTCCTCATCAGCTTACAAACTGGTTAAACACCAAGAGTAATGAAAAAGGAGGAATCGCCGGGATTTTGTTTATGGCCATGACCATTGCAGCGGTATCGTTTTCCTGTACAGCACCGTTTGTAGGAGGAGTGTTTGCTGCCACAACCGGGGGAGAGTGGTTTTACCCGATCATTGGTATGATTGGGTTTTCAACTGCATTTGCCAGCCCCTTTGTGTTGTTCGCCATTTTCCCGAAATGGATGAACGCACTTCCCAAAAGCGGCTCCTGGATGAATATCGTAAAGGTGCTACTGGGTTTTATTGAGCTTGCCGCAGCCATAAAGTTTATCTCGAATGTAGATTTAGTGCTTGGATGGGGATTAGTTACCCGACCATTTGCTATTGCGTTATGGATTGTGATTTTCTTACTGGCCGGGTTCTACATGCTGGGTATGTTTGCACTAAAGCATGAGCAAAAGCCAGAAAGCATTGCTACATCCAGGATGTTGTTATCCATCCCTTTTTTATTGTTCAGTTTTTACTTGATTCCCGGGCTATTAGGGGCATCCTTAGGTATTTGGGATGCGTTTCTCCCCCCACGGCAGGGCGGAGATGTGAGCATTGTTGCTTCTATCGGGGCAGGTGGTTCGTCTTCCTCAACGGACCTGGACGATGGGTGGTACGATAATTACGAAGAAGCAACATCGGTCGCCCGGATCAATAATAAGCCTGTTTTTCTCGATTTTACCGGCTACACCTGTACCAACTGCCGCGCTATGGAAACCAATGTATTTCCAACTCCTGAAGTCCAGGAATTATTCGCACAAATGGAACTGGTTCGGTTGTATACCGATGGGGGAGCAGATGCCCAGGCCAATCAGCAGTTTCAATTTAAGCTGACGGGTAACGTTGCGTTGCCAACGTATGTGATTGTTGATTCGGGTACGGGTCAGGTCATTGACCAGGTGCTGGGCTATGTACAACAAGAAGAATTCGAACGTTTCCTTCAACGCGGACTTGATGCCTATACGTCGGCTCGTAGCTGATCGAGGCATCATCCATTTAATTTCTGGCGGGTTTTCCATACGTTCAGGAGTTCCTGAGCGTTCAGCTTGAAATTATCAACAATTGACAGAATCTGGTTTCTAGGCAACTAATCTACGGGTGCTTTCTTCTCATTCTGATAGGATGTTCCAACCTATTTCAGGCACCCGTTCAAGCCCAAACTCCGGTTTCTCAGTCCTTATATATAGACTCGGTAGAGCGAGATACCACCTATTTTATCGGACAATGGGTTACGGAATCATCGATACGGGTGGTGCATCGGGCAGATACCCTTTCTTCCGACTACTGGATCTATGATTACCTGGAAGGGACCTGGACACCAACAACCGCATGGTTTAATGCCTTCGGAGATTCCATATCGGTAACCTTGCTCTACAAAGAATTACCATTTCCATTTCAACGGGTAGTGCGCTCTTTACCTCTTCCCAGTTATAACCGAGCGTTGTATGAAAACAAACCGGATTCAGTTTACCAGGCCCTGACCAGTCGGCAATCCGGTGGTTCAGTTTTTGATGATACCGACCTGACCCAAAATGGAAGTCTAAGTCGTGGAATTATAGTAGGGAGTAACCAGGATTTTGCGTTGGAGAGCGGACTTCAGTTTGAACTGTCCGGGCAGTTAACCGACGACTTAACGATATCGGCATCCTTAACTGATGCCAGTATTCCTATTCAACCGGATGGTACCACGCAAAACATCAGGGAATTTGACCAGGTATATATACGTCTTCAATCCTCAAAAACGCGGGTAGAAATGGGGGATGTGGACGTAAACCTGAATACCACAGAGTTTGCCCGCTTAAACCGGAGGTTGCAGGGGGCATCAGCCCGAACCCAATCCGATTATGGGGATTTTGGAGGATCCATATCTGTGGCCAGAGGGCTGTTTCGTATCCAGAACTTTCAGGGGCAGGATGGATTTCAGGGGCCATACCGTCTGACCGGTGGGCAGGGTGAAGAGTTTATCCTCGTTGTTGCGGCCACCGAGCGGGTGTACATAAACGGGCAAAGAGTTACCCGAGGAGCAGACAATGAATACACGATTGACTACGGTCTTGGAGAGATCACCTTTACAAGCAATGTGTTAATCCTGGATGAGACCCGAATCGTAGTGGAGTATGAATACATCGATCAGAATTTCAACAGAACCCTGATTACTGCCCAGGCGGGTGAGCAGTTTGCTGATGGAGCCGTAACTCTGGGGGCTACATTTATTCGTCAGGCCGATGGCGATGAATTACTCTCCCAGCAAACGTTAACCGAGTCGGATATCGAGGTATTGCGGAATGCCGGAGATAACATAGAATCAGCTATCGTTTCCGGTGCCCGGCTTGCAACAGAAGATGAACGAAATCAACTGGTACTATATGCCCGGCTTGATACCGTTGAGCAAGGGCAAACGATCCAGATATTTCGTCATTTACCAGGCGACCCCCGCGCTGTATTTACCGTGAGCTTCTCAAATGTAGGGGAAGGACAGGGAAGCTATAACCGTATTGGTGGCGCAGTAAATGGCCTCCTCTATGAATGGGTGGGAACGGGTCAGGGAGAATATGAACCGTTCAGAGAATTACCGGCACCTATAGAACAACAAATGATTGCCTTGAATGGAAATGCGCGCCTCACCCAAAACGTAGAGGTATTTGGAGAACTTGCAGCCAGTCAGTTTGATCGAAATCGATTTTCCTCCCTGGATGATGGCAACAACAACGATCTGGCGTACATTGGTGGTATCCGGATAAATCAGTTAAAAACGAGGCTGGGAGAGGTTGGTTTTTCGGCCAGAAGACGATTCTCGGGGAGTCAGTTTGAATTTTTTGAACGCACGCGGGATATAGAATTTGACAGGGTCTGGAATATCAACCGTCCCTTTACCGGGGAAGAAGCGATTAACGAATCGCAATTATCTCTGACTACAGCCAGAGGGGCTTCCATTACATCTTCCATCGGATCGGTACAACGAGATGGCTATGAGGGTTTCAGACAGTCTGTTGGGGTGACGACCACATCAGAGGAAGCCGTACAAATAACGTATAACCAGGACTGGGTGCAAACGGACGATGAATTGCTTACTCAGAACGGAAACTGGTTCAGGCATTTGGGAACCGTCAAAAAGTCAGTAACGGTTCAGCAAAGTACATGGTCTCCTTATCTCAGTTTTTGGCAGGAAGACCGCAGAGAAAGAAATAGTGATACCGATTCTCTGCTGGGAGTTTCAGAACGGTTTTTTGAACTGGGGCCGGGAATCGAAACCCAATTCAGAACGCTAAATGTAAATGCATCGGTTGTATATCGATCAGAGGATAGGGTGCTACAAGGTAAGCTTCAGGATCATGCGACAGCCATCGAACAGCGATATGCAGTTACTTTTCAGCCTTCGTCCCGCCTTCAAAATCAGAGCGAAGTACGCATCAGGACAAAAGAATTCACGGACGCTTTTGTTGCAGCGGGCCAGGGCGTCAATCAGCAAGGTTTATTTTTGAAATCGATCACGAACTATCAGACTAAAACCGATGCGTGGTCGGGACAACTGTTTTATGAAGCCAACACCCAACGGCAGGCACTCCTTCAGGAAACGTTCATTGAAGTAAGTCCCGAAATCGGGCAGTATATCTGGGACGATATTAATGAGGATGGAGTGCAGCAACTCGACGAGTTTTTCCCTGAACTAACCCCGAATGAGGGGACGTTTATCCGCCAGTTCTTACCATCCGATGAACTGTTACCCGTAATCAATTTGAATGCCCGGTTCCGGAATGAGATTGCTCCTTTTGAATTATTTTCCATGCTAAGCTCCTCACCGGTGCTACGAGGGATAAGAATACGGTCTAATATTAACATCCAGGAGAATTCGACCACAACCCGGCTTGAAGAGGTGTATTTTCTCAGATTACAATCGTTTCGGGGAAGCCAGACCATCCAGGGAAGAATATTCTGGGAAAAGGAACTGGATGTATTGAACGGTTGGGGTCAGGGTGATCTCATTCTTCTGTTCAATCAAAACCGGGGACTGAACCAGCGAAGCTCTGAAACCATACGTTCATTTAATCAGCAACTGGAACTCACCAGTCGATACAATCTGACCAGCCGGTCTGATGTATCCATTCGGACAGCATCAGCTATAAGTCAGAGTAATAGTAATCAGCTGCAAAACCGAAACTTCAATATTCGGTCGTTTTCGGTAGAACCGGCATATTCTGTGACGGTAAATCGTTCATGGCGCGCATCAACCTCTTTATCAATTACCCGGAATACCGATCGGGTACCCATTGAGGACGTAACAGGTACGATCCTGAAATGGGCTACGAATCACCAGGCTTTTTTATGGAAAAAATTCCAGACCAATGCCCGTTTAGAAGTGAGAAGCACAAACCTGGATGGAGCTTCATCAGCATTTGGTGCATTTGAGCTTACCGATGGACAAGGGGAGGGAACCAACGGGTTATGGTCGGTTAGCAGCTCCTACCGATTGAGCAATAAAATTCGTCTCACATTTAATTACGACGGGCGTACGGTACAGGATCGGCCGGCATTGCATACAGTAAAAATGGTAGTGAGTGCAATATTTTAAAACAGGGTTAACACATGGGCGGAAATAATGGGAAATAAACGGCATCTGGCTCGATTTAGGCAACTTTTTACAGTCATCCTATTTTGACATTTATAGCAAAATGAACTATCCTTTCGCCTCACAATTAAACAGATTTAACCTAAATAATTATTGGAGTAGACATGATATCGTCGATCGCTCTGTTTCTATTACAAGCCCCTGCCTCGGATGATGGGTTCTTTAACGTGATTGTTCAAAAGTTCAACGAAGGTAACGACGGGGGCTGGATGTGGCCGGTATTAATTACGTTGATCCTCGGGTTGGCCATTTTCCTTGAGCGTATTATTACCCTAAACCTCGCTGATATTAACACACGTAAATTCATTGTTAATGTTCAGGAGGCTCTTCAGGATGGTGGTGTTGATGCCGCGATGGAGCTTTGCTCACAAACTCGTGGTCCGGTTGCATCGGTATTCCAGGCTGGTTTAATGCGTTCTGATGAAGGGATAGATGCTGCTGAAAAAGCTATTGCAGCATACGGTTCTATTGAAATGAGTTTCCTCGAAAGAGGGTTGGTGTGGTTATCTCTCTTTATTGCCATTGCACCTCTGTTCGGATTCCTTGGTACGGTAGTTGGTATGATCGAGGCCTTCGATGATATTCAGGCGGCTTCCGATATCTCTCCAAGTATTGTAGCTGGTGGTATTAAAACAGCCCTTTTAACAACAGCTGGTGGTCTTATCGCGGGTATCATTCTGCAGATCGGATATAACTACTGTGTGTCTAAAATTGACCGGTTAATTGCAGAGATGGAAGAAAGCTCAATCACGCTTATTGATTCTATCATTCTGTTGAAAGAAGGAAAGCCCTTAGTTGATCCAACTCCTTCTTCTGACGAAGAAGCCTAATCTGTAAGGCAATAAAAGGAGAATATTATGGTTGTTCCAATTAGTGTAGGACTTGCAGCTTTTCTGATACTGTCTGGTATTATAGGGATGATTTTCGCAGGCATCCGTAGCATGACACAGGGAAAGCAGGATTTCCGAAAAATGATCATCATGGCGATTCCATTCGTCATCTTTGGAATAGCATACGCTGTATTAGGCGATTTTGCTAAAGCCGGAGTGATTACCACACTTGCCCTGATGGGCGTAATGGTGATTGGTATCGCATTTACCGGTCTTCGTGGTACATTTAAGTTTTAAAACAGGCTGAGTATGATGCTCAAGAAAAGAAGCAGAGAAGACGCGCAGATTAATGGTTCTTCGATGGCAGACATCGCGTTCCTGCTGCTCATCTTCTTTCTGGTCACCACTACCATCAACGTGGATACGGGTATTGGCCTGGTTTTACCACCACCACTCGATCCGGAAGTGGAACCACCACCCATCAAGCAGAAAAATCTGATGAATATACTGGTGAATACCCAGGGTTTAATTTTGATGGATGAGAAACCCACACCCATCACAGAAGTGGCAAGTACGCTTGTAGAGTTTATCGATAACAATGGTCGTGATCCGGAGCTTTCCGATTCGCCGCAGGCAGCTATTGTATCTATCAAAACTCAGCGGGAAACCCCTTACCGTATATATATTGACATGTTGGATGAGGTAATGGGTGTGTATAAACAATTACGTGATAATGCATCGATGGCAAATTATGGTGTGCCATACGGTAACCTGCAGGACGGAAGCGACCGTCAGGATGCCATCAAAGATCTTTATCCGAAGAAAATATCCATTGCACAACCGGATGAGGGCTAATACACATGGCAAACTTTAAGAAAAAGCAGGCCGGAACTAAGCAGGAAGTCCCTACTTCTGCGATGCCCGATGTGGTATTCATGTTGTTGTTCTTCTTTATGGTAACGACGGTTTTGCGTGAGGTTACCCTCAAGGTGAAAATCGATCTTACCAAAGCGACGAACATTGAAAAGATTGAGGAGAAGCGTCTGGTTTCTTACCTGTATATAGGACCTGAGCGACTCCCCGGCAACCAACTAGGCGACGATAAGGTGCAAATTGATGACGCTATTGTCGACGATATTGGTGCCATCCGAAATCTTATGTACGACAAACTCGTAGAGGAGCCTAAAATGATCGCATCTCTTCGTGTTGATGAAAACTCTGAATTTGGTCTTCTAACCGATGTACAGGAGGAATTAAAAAAAGCCAGTGCATTTCGGGTTAACTATTCCACCAAACGGGAAGACTAGACAGAAACTCGCATGTTCATTTTCCAAGAAGGCGTCTATGCATAATAGATGCCTTTTTTATTTATACTACCATTATGTCTACTTCCTTTAGTACCATTCAAAATCTGGGAGCCAAAGGGCTGTTATCCAAAGTCCAGCAATACGATGCCTTTAAACATGCATCCGTTCATCAATCGATTGGAGATGATGCGGCCGTTTTGGTAAAAAACGATGAATCGTTTCAACTCATAAGCTCCGATATATTTGTGGAAGGAGTCGATTTTGACCTGGTGTACACCCCGCTACAACACCTGGGGTACAAGATTGTGTCTTCGGCTGTTAGCGATATCTATGCGATGAATGGAACTCCGGAAACACTACTGGTAAACCTCGCTTTACCGAATCGGGTTTCTGTAGAAATGATTACCGATTTGTATGAAGGGATTTTCTCTGCAGGTAAGGAATTTGAGGTTGAGCTGGTAGGGGGTGATTTAAAGGCTAACCATCAGCACCTGGTACTAAGTGTAACTGTTACCGGGAGTGTTTCAAAACCTGACATTGTGTACCGTAAAACCGCAAATCAGGGCGATGCGCTCTGTGTGACCGGAGATCTGGGTGCAGCCTTGGCAGGATTACGCATCCTGATGAGAGAAAAAAGTGTATGGGAACAAAGTAACGAGCAAGAGTTAGCACAGCCCGACCTGTCTGGTTATGAATTTGTGGTTAAGCGACAGCTGGTACCTCAAGCCAGGAAAGATATTATAGAGGCATTCAGGGAGCATTCGGTGGTTCCCACCAGTATGATTGATATTACAAAGGGTCTGCTCCAGGAAGTAACTTCAATCTGTGAGGCTTCCCATACCGGGGCCTATCTTTACCAGGCGGCACTTCCTATTGCTATTGAAACGCGACAGGTCGCAGATGAGATGGAAGAGGATGTGGATCGGTATGCGCTTTTTGGCGGCGAAGACCTGGAACTTCTGTTTACCCTGCCAGAATCTGAAGTTGAACGTTTGGCAGGAAAGCTACAGGATTTTAGCGTTGTGGGTCGATTAGTACCTCAGGAAGAGGGTTTGGCTATGCAAACAGCCGAAGGCGAGATTGTGGATTTTGATGAGTTGTCATAATTCTGATCGTGGCACGTTTTTTGCCGAATTCCAGTTCAATATTTCAAACCTGATATCGTTTTCCCGATTATTCTAACAGTGTTAAGCTTGTTTTAATGGCACAAGAAACAAATCCATCTCCAAAAAAGAATATCAAACCCTCTTCTTTGAACAACAAAAAAGAGGGCAATGGACCCAAATTTCCAACATGGGCTATATTTGCTGTTCTTTTGGTCTTAATCCTGGCTCAAATTGTATTCTTCAATTCGGCTACCGGTAACCGCATTAAATACAGTGAATTTTTAGAGTATGTGCAGAAGGGATATGTTGAGGAAATCAGCATAACGAATGGGATTAAAATAACCGGGATTTATTCTCAAAAAGGGATTAACGAGGGAATTGTTGAGGTTCCGGATCCGTCAGAAAATAATCTTCCTTTTCCCACTGAGAATACGTCATTTAAGACCTTTACCACCATCATGCTTCGTGGTGATGATATCAGGCCCTTATTGGATGAATATGAAGTGATATACGACGTACAAATTGAGGAAGACTGGTTCAGTGGTGTTGTGATATGGTTGATACCGATTGCTCTCCTTGTGGTGTTTTATTTATTCATCTTCAGGAGAATGAACCCGGGCCAACAGGTGCTGAACATCGGAAAAAACAAGGCTTCGCTTTATGACCAGCAAACAGACACAAAAATCACCTTTAAAGATGTAGCCGGACTTGAAGAAGCTAAAGAAGAAGTAAAAGAGATTGTCGATTTTCTTAAGAAGCCAGCCAAATTCACTAAATTAGGTGGTAAGATTCCCAAAGGAGCGCTGCTCGTAGGCCCTCCCGGAACAGGTAAAACCTTATTAGCTAAAGCAGTAGCCGGTGAAGCAGGCGTTCCCTTTTTCTCCCTTTCCGGTTCTGACTTTGTTGAGATGTTTGTAGGGGTCGGTGCTGCGAGGGTGCGCGATTTGTTCAAACAAGCTAAAGAAAAAGCACCCTGTATTATTTTTATTGATGAGATAGATGCCATTGGTCGCTCAAGAGGAAAAGGGCAGATCATGGGTGGAAACGATGAGCGTGAGAATACCCTGAACTCGTTGCTGGTGGAGATGGATGGTTTTGCAACCGATTCTGGTGTTATCATTTTAGCGGCAACGAACCGTCCCGATGTACTGGATAATGCATTACTTCGCCCCGGTCGTTTTGATCGTCAGATTAGCATCGACAAACCTGACATTGTTGGTCGCGAGGCCATTTTTAGTGTTCACCTCAAGCCGATCAAGCTGAAAAAAGAAGTGGATGCAAAGAAATTAGCTGCTCAGACTCCGGGTTTTGCTGGTGCTGAAATTGCAAACGTATGTAACGAGGCTGCCCTGATTGCGGCAAGAAAAAACCGCAAGGCCGTAAGTAACCAGGATTTCCAGGATGCCATTGATCGGGTAATTGGTGGGTTGGAGAAAAAGAACAAGATTATCTCTCCGAATGAGAAGAAAATTGTGGCCTATCACGAAGCTGGTCATGCCATTGTTGGTTGGTTCCTCGAGCATGCCGATCCGTTGGTGAAGGTATCCATCGTACCTCGTG
>JBCBST010000064.1:0-17650 GCA_039819115.1 Bacteroidota bacterium | reverse complement strand
GAAAAAATAAGTGCTCTGTTTCAGAGGTTTCATTTTTTTTTGAAAATCATCATCTATCCGCGTCCAAAATCGTTTTTTTACGTTTTAATAACAAGGTGCATTCATTCAATAATGGTCGATTCTTACAACTCTTAAACACGAAAACCTTCTTTAAAACCAATCTAAATAAGCTTTGAAAACGATACTCAACCCGGTTGAACATCAGGTAAAGATAAAGGGCTCTTCATTTTACGGAATTGTATTTCCCGTTCAGTCTGGTCCGGCTTTCAATGAGCACCTCCTGGCCATAAAAAAGAAGTACAGAAATGCATCTCATTATGGACAAGCTTACCGGTTAAAAATACCGTCTTTCGAAGAATTCAGTTCTGATGATGGAGAACCCAAAGGAACGACCGGGCTTCCTATGCTAAATACTTTAAAGTCGAACCAGCTACTTCAAACAGGAAGTGTGGTTGTTCGGTATTTTGGAGGTACCAAACTTGGAAAACAGGGACTGATTGAAGCCTACTCTGCCACTCTTCAGGAGACCATTGGGCTGGCAACCATTAAAGATGGAATGCATGCCATTTTGTTTGAACTCATCATTCCATATGAAAAAAAATCAACCATCGACCGATTCTATACCACCGTATCTGTAAAACAAGCCCATATTGAATATGGCGAACAGATTACCGAACAGGTGTATTGCAGTATAGAAGATGTAGACACCTTCGAAGATCAGCTGAATGCGTATGCATTTCAGGATGTATCGTTCAAAAAACTGGAGGAAACGTTTATTATTCTGTAAAGGATTATTAGACCGTTTAACCCTACTTTTCCTACTTTAGTCAGCACTATGAAAATTTATACCAAGAAAGGCGATACAGGTCAAACATCCTTATTCGGAGGAGAGCGTGTTTCCAAGCAATCAAAGCGAATTGATGCCTATGGCACGGTAGACGAACTCAATTCTATATTAGGCATGGTAAGAGCTTCGAATCCTTCCGAATCAACCGATACCTTATTAAATAGTTTGCAGCATCAGCTGTTTGTTTTGGGAGCCGATTTAGCCACTCCTATTTCCCGGGAAGTCCGGATTGACCGGATCAGTGATACCGATGTCCAGTTTCTGGAACAAAAAATAGATGAGATGGAGGAAGGTCTTGCTCCTCTTAAGAACTTTATTTTACCCAGTGGAACACTCGCCGGGTCAACCCTTCATTTTGCGCGAACCGTATGCAGACGTGCCGAACGGGTGTGCGTTGAAGCCAGCGATACGGAACACCTTTCCGCAACTACCATTACCTATTTAAACCGACTTTCTGACCTGCTATTCGTTCTTGCCCGATTTGAAAACCAACAGGCGGGAACGGAAGAATTCCCCTGGATTCCAACTTAGATCATGAGCTTAACCAACAAAGCCAAGTCCTACATCAGGAAGCACCATAAAAAAAAATCGGCGAGCTCTATTGCCGATCATTTAAATGTATCTGAATCTGACGTTCAGGCGTTTATCGATGAGATTTCCACCCCACTTTCTACCCGGAAGAAGGTGCTCTTCTATGCAATTACCGTATCCATTCCCATTGTTTTCTTTGTAACCCTTGAGCTGATACTGCGGGGTGTGAATTATATGGGAGAGACCCGTCTATTCGTCAACCCCGATATATCATCTGACGAATACCTGATCCCCAATTACAATTTTGCTTCCAAGTACTTTTTCTACACCCGAACTACTCCAAGCCCTTCCACAGATGCCTTTCTGATGAAGAAGCCGGAAAACGGGTACCGGGTATTTGTTATGGGTGGGTCCAGTGCTGCCGGATATCCGTACGGTTTTAACGGCACCTTCTCGAGGGTGGTAAACGACATTCTTACAGATGCTTTACCCGATAAAAAGGTAGAAGTAATCAACGTGGGGATATCGGCCATTAACTCTTACACACTGTATGATCAGGTGGATGAAATCATCAGTCAATCACCAGATGCCATCCTGGTTTATGCCGGGCATAATGAATTTTACGGGGCTCTTGGTGTGGGTTCTAATGAGAATCTTGGTGCTTTTCCAGGTTTTGTGCGACTCTATCTGAAACTTCAACGCTTCAAAACCTTCCTCTTTTTACGCAGTGTTATTGTTGATTCCGGTAAGTGGATAGCGGGTGTGTTTTCGGGTGAAACACCGGATGAATCCGGCACCCTGATGGAGCGCATCGTCGATTCTCGTTCCATAGAACTGGACAGTCCAAAGCACGACCTTGCCATGCTTCAGTTTGAGAGTAACATGACCGCCATACTCGAAACCTTTCAACAACAGGATATTCCGGTATTCTTTGGCAGTGTGGCCAGTAACCTGAAAGACCATCCCCCATTCGTCACCGTGGAAGACGGTGAACAACCTCCTGCCGGCGGCATCTATCAACAGGCAAACGAAGCCTATATAAAAGGTGACTTTGAAACTGCGAAATCTCTATACGTTCAGGCTAAAGATCTGGATGGGTTAAAATTCAGAGCTCCATCCGATATCAATACAACCATTAAAACACTGAGTGATACATACGAGGATGTAACGTATGTCCCTGTTGAAGAACGTTTGTCTAAACAATCTCCGAACCAGATTATCGGTTTTAACTATATGCTGGAGCACTTGCATCCCAATCAGGATGGGTATTTCCAGATTGGTCGGTTTTATAGCGAAGCAGTGATGGAATACCTCAAAAACCGGGGTTCTTCTCTCTCCCCAACACGACCTGCTTATACCTTTAAACCTGATATGTACCTTAGCGACTTCGACAGCCTTGTGGCCTGGCACCGGGTAGAAACGCTCAAACAGGGCTTTCCTTTTGTTCAGGGTAAAAATCCAAAGCCGTACCAGGATGGCTATTTTCCAACCAGTTTCGAGGATAGCTTAGCATTCCTGACCGTACACGATGGCCTGAGATGGGACAAAGCCAAAGTGACCATTGCCAAGTACCACGAATCCCAAAACCGGTATGATGCAGCAGTGCAGGAATACCGCGGCCTTATCCGCAATCAACCCTGGAACGACTCACCTTATGTGTTTGCCGCCCGGCTACTGTTAGATCAAAACCGATACGGTGAAGCAGAACCTCTGCTTCGAAAGGCCTATGAGTTATATCCGCAGGAAGCTTTTACCACCAAAATGCTGGGAGCCATTGAACTCAATGCCGGTAACTCAGATGAAGCCATACGTTTGTTGGAAGAATCCAGAGCTATCAAACCCAACGACCTCCAAACGCTATACAACCTATCCGGAGCATATGGGGTGAAAAAAGAATTCAACAAAGCGCTCGAAATCGTGAACCTGGTACTGCAGCAAAACCCAAATTTTCCGGGAGCTCTTGAATGGAAACAGCGACTCTTAACCTACATAAACTGACCTTACATGGCTTTAATGATTTCCGTATCCGGAATCCGGGGCATATTCGGCACTGACTTAACCCCTGAAAATCTCGCTGGTTTCACCGCCGCTTATGGTACCTGGTTAAAGGGAGGCACCGTCGTATTAGGCCGCGACAGCCGGGTAACCGGCCAAATCTGCGAGGATATTGTTGCAGCAACTTTAATGAGTGTAGGATGTGATGTAATCAAGTTAGGGATTGTGCCTACTCCAACAGTTGCTATGGGCGTATTAAAACACCAGGCAGCAGGTGGTATCATCATTTCCGCAAGTCATAACCCCGCTGAATGGAACGCCCTTAAGTTGCTGAACTCAAAGAGTGAGTTTTTGGATGCCGAAGAAGGCAAAGCTGTCATTGAAATTGCTCAAAACAGGGAGGCCGAATATCAGCCCTTCGATCGCATTGGGGTTCTGTCTCAAGATGAACATATACTGGATTATCATATCCGTAAGATTCTGGAACTCCCCTTTATCGATACGGATAAGATAAGGGCAGCTAATTTCCGGGTGGCTATTGATGCGGTAAATGGTGCGGGGTCTCACAGTGTGCCCGTTTTACTCTCCGCCCTTGGAGTGAACACCGTTCATGAAATTCACACCACCCCAAACGGCCTTTTTCCACATAACCCTGAGCCCTTACCTGAACATTTAGAAGATATATGCGCCCTGGTTAAAGAACACGGGGCCAGCATAGGATTTGTAACCGATCCCGATGCCGATCGACTCGCCGTTGTGGACAACAACGGGGAGCTTTGGGGGGAAGAGTATACTCAAACGGCTGCTTTCGATTTCATTCTGTCAAAAACGGAAGGTTCCACAGCCACAAATCTTTCCTCATCCAGGGTAGCCACCGATATCACTGAACGGCATGGCCAGGTCAACTATCGCTCTGCCGTAGGAGAAATTAACGTGGTAAAAACGATGCAGGAGTTTGGGTCCGTTGTCGGTGGCGAAGGTAATGGTGGGGTGATCGTACCCGAATTACACTATGGGCGGGATGCGTTAGTGGGTATTGCCATTATCCTGCAACTTCTTGCAGAGCGGAATCAAACCGCATCAGAGTACAGGGCTTCCCTTCCGGGCTACGAGATGAGTAAAAATAAAATTCAGCTTTCCGAGCTTGGAAAAGGTGCCGATCAGGTGCTGGAAAAGGTTCGCACTCATTATGCCGATCTTGAGCCTAACACCATAGATGGGGTGAAAATTGATTTTGAAGAAGGTTGGGTGCATCTCAGAAAATCCAATACCGAACCCATCGTACGGATTTATTCTGAGGGCAAAACCAAAGCCGAAGCCGATGGCTTTGCCCAAAAAATCATTCGTTTATTCGCTTAGAGAACATCCCGGTTAAAGAAAGGACGCAACACCTCAGGAATCCGGACCGATCCGTTTTCCTGCTGGTACTGCTCCAGTATAGCGGCAACAATACGGGGTAATGCCAAACCAGAACCATTCAGTGTATGAAGGATTTCGGTATTTTGATCCTGATTTCGGAACCGTAACTGCATTCTACGTGCCTGGAAAGACTCAAAATTAGAGCATGAGCTTACTTCAAGCCATCGTTGCTGGCCCGCACTCCAAACCTCCAGGTCATATTTCTTACTTTGCGTAAATCCCATATCTCCGGTACACATTAACAGGGTACGATAAGGAAGTTCAAGTTCCTGAAGTAAAGACTCTGCATGCAGTCGCAATCGCTCTAATTCCTCATACGATGTCTCAGGTTTTACCATATGCACCAGTTCCACTTTGTCAAACTGATGAAGACGATTAAGCCCTCGCACATCTTTACCATATGATCCCGCTTCACGCCGCCAGCACGGGGTATAGCACACATATTTAACAGGAAGTTCTTCTTCTTTAAGAATTTCTCCACGATGAAAATTAGTTACCGGAACTTCGCCGGTGGGAATAGCAAAAAACTCATCTCTGGGAACAACATACATCATGTCCTCTTTATCCGGAATTTGCCCGGTTCCTCTTGCCGACGCCTCATTAATAAAATAAGGAGCCTGTAATTCGGTATATCCCTCCTCTGCACCACGGTTTATGAAGTAGTTGATAAGCGCTCTCTGTAACTGCGCAAGTGCTCCCACATAAAACGGAAAACCGGCGCCCGTTACTTTAACACCACGCTCGAAATCAATCCAGCCATACCGTTCAGCTACTTCCCAGTGCGGCTTTTTCCAGGTGTCGGTTTCGGGCTCACCCCAGGTTCCAAATACCTCGTTCTCCTGCTCACTTTTACCAACAGGAACACTTTCATGAGGTACGTTCGGTATGCGATACAACAACGCATCTCTTTCTTCTTTTAAAGACTTCAAAGACTCTTCAAGCTCCTTAATCCTTTCTTTCATCTCACCGGTAGATCGTATAACCGCCTGAGCTTCCTCCTTCTTTCCCTGCCCCATCAACACCCCAATCTCTTTTGCTTTAGCATTACTTTCTGCGCGAAGGGTATCCACCTCAAACACTTTGGCGCGCCAGTTTTCATCAGCAGTAAGCACGTTATTGACAATGCTTGTATCTGATTCGCCTTTATTAATGATAGCTGCTTTTACCCGGTCTTGATGTTCGCGTATGTAGGTTATGTCTAGCATGAATGGTTGAATTGATCGTAAAAATAATGGCGGGTAAAGATACAGCCGTTTTTAGAAGTTTTATGGAATAAAAACCGGAGAAGAATTAATTAGGCATGGAAGCGCTTCTTTCAAATGCTTACCTTAAGAATTAAGGCGAAGTTGGTATAATAATAAAAAATATAACAACACTTAAGCGTATTATGAGTAATCAATTAGACGAAATCGACATCCAGATTTTAAATCATCTTCAGCAAAATGGGCGTGCTCAACGGAATAAGATCGCAGAGATCGTAGGATTATCTGTTCCATCAGCCTCAGAACGCATGAAGAAACTGGAAGATCGGGGACTGATTGACGGGTATACAGCCCTGCTCAACCACCAGCAGTTTCACTTTGATATTTGCGCCTTCATTTTTGTACAGGTAGACGGTTCTGAGAATTATCCCCGATTTGTGGAATACGCACAGCAAGAAGCAGAAATTCTGGAGTGCCATTCCATAACGGGCGATGGCTCCCACTTCTTAAAAGTTAGGACCCGAAACACGGCATCCTTTGAGCGCCTGCTTTCCAGATTACAATCTATTGAAGGGGTGAATAAAACACGTTCTAATCTTGTGCTTTCAACATTCAAAGAAACCCGGGCGCTGCCTATTATGGCCAGCCAGGAACTGGTGTAGACCACAACTATCTCTTAGCTTTAGGATTTAGATTCCGTACCTTTACGCCAATTTGACAGTTTAAGCACTCCCATGGATCGCGAGGTTTTTCAAGAACAATTTGGCCTGCTCGGTAGCTCGGCGGAAATCCGTCAGGTTGTCGATAAAATTATGCAGATAGCGAAAACCGATATCACGGTTTTGCTACGTGGGGAAAGTGGGGTCGGAAAGGATGTAACAGCTCGGGCTATTCATGCCCTGAGCGATAGAAGCCGGGGAGAGCTCGTCATTGTGAACTGTGGAGCAATACCGGAAGGAATTATTGAGAGCGAGCTTTTTGGGCACGAAAAAGGCGCCTTTACTGGTGCTAACGATTCCAGAGAGGGTTATTTCGAAAAGGCTGATAATGGAACCATCTTTTTGGATGAAATCGGTGATACCCCAAAGAATGTACAGGTCAAATTACTTCGGGTTCTGGAAAATGGTGAGTTTTTCCGGGTAGGTTCCAGCAAAGTAAGTACAACAAACGTACGTGTTATTGCTGCAACAAATCGTGACTTATGGCAAATGGTACAGGAAGGCAGTTTCAGGGAAGATTTGTACTATCGATTAGATACGGTTCAGATCCATCTCCCTCCCCTCCGAGACCGGCAGGATGACATCATTCCCATATTCAGGAAGTTTGTGAAAGAATATTCCACCCGGTATGATTCCGTCTTTCGGGGATTTGATGACGAAGCACAGGAATTATTAACCAGTTATCGCTGGCCCGGTAATGTCCGGGAGCTCAGAAATGTTGCCGAGCAACTGGTGGTGCTGGAGAAATCCCAGTTCATTGATAAAGAGCGCCTGCAGAAATATCTGAAAGGGCGCCAACATATGGGCTCGCCTGATAATTTACCTATGGTTTCGACTGGTGCCCAGGAGTCTGGCCAAAGTTTTGAAAACGACACAGGTTTTGATCAGCGCGACCGGGAGCTTGTGTTCCGGGCTCTTGTAGAACTTCGTAATGAGATTGGTGATGTGAAAAAAATGCTGGGGAATGTCTTGTATTCCAGTTTCTCTGCTTCTTCCGGGGTACAAGCCCTCCCTCCTGCCCGACAGGAAGATTTTCCTGCGCCGATCGACTTTAATGTAAACCCGTCGTATCCTGTTCCGGCCACCCAGGAGCATGAACAGGAAAAAGAGGTACAGGAGAGCAATCAATCTGATCTTGAACGTTTTTTAGGTGGTGTGGATATTCCATCGATTGAAGACACTGAACGTTTTCTTATCAAACGTTCACTCGAAAAGTTTGAAGGTAATCGTCGGAAAGCTTCTGAGGCGCTTGGAATAAGCGAACGTACCTTGTACCGAAAACTAGATCAATATGGGTTGGCGTAACCGATACTTTTTGTGCTGCTTTATGCTCATCCTGGCCACCCAGGGTTGTTTGCGCTATAGTTTTACGGGTGCGTCGATTCCGAATGACGTCAACACAATATTCATTACGTTTTTTCCGGACCGTTCAAACAGTGGTATTGCGGATTTAAGCGACCGCCTTAATGTAGCGTTGATTGAGCAGTTTGTTAATCAAAGCCGGTTAGTGCTTGCTTCGAATGAAACCGATGCCGATGCTGTGCTTGACGGGACTATCAGCAGTTACACCAATCTTCCGTTCAGTATTGGTGGTAACGAACAGGCCAGCCAGAATGAAATAAAGATTTCAGTCCGGGCTACGTTCCGGTATACCAAAGACCCCGCTCCTCTTTGGAATAAGACGTTTTCGGGTAACTTTCTTTTCGATCCCATCGAAGATCCGTTAAATGGAGAACAAACAGCAGCAGATGGAGCCTTGGAGCAGGTAGCTAACAATATGTTTAATGATGCGGTAAGCAATTGGTAGTTGTTTCGGAGCTCTGAATACAGCAATTTATGGCCCAAGTACTTATGCGTTCTCTTCCTTTCGACATACCAAAATCACTTTCTTCTTTCGTTCAACGCTTTGAAAAGGACCCCGAGCAGGCGATAGAAAAACTATCTTCCTTGTTAAAAAAAAGAGGACCGGATTCCGTTGGTTATTTTTTGCTTGCCTGGTTCTTCTACTCCACCGGGAATACGAAACAAGCTGTAAAAGAAGCACTGAAGGCCAAAGCCTATGCGCCGGGCAGCCCGTTAATGGAGTACCTGCCCTACTTCTTAAACCATCCTGAGTCGTTTGAAGCAAGGCTTCCCAAAACGACCTCATACACTGCCAAAACCAAACTAACGCAGGTTAACCGAAGCCCAAAACATCTGGATTTAGACCATCTGATCACATTACTTGAAGAAGTTGAATCTAAACGAATCCGAATACCTGAACTCATAAGCGGCAGCGAAGATGAAGTGACTGATTTAAGCGCAGATTCTGAACAGGTAGAAGATATTATGACAGAAACGCTGGCAAAAATCCATGCCGGGCAGGGACGAAAAAAAGAAGCTATTGCCATGTTCGAACGACTGATTGAGTCAAACCCTGAATCAAGCCGTAAAGCCACCCTTACAGACGAGGTTAAACGCCTGATGGATAATGATTAGCCATCTTCCTTCACAAACGGATTAAACCGTTTTTCATGATCTACCGTGGTTGCGGGCCCATGCCCGGGATACAACTTCACGGTATCCGGTAAGGTATAAAGCTGAGTCCGGATGGTATTTGCAAGAACCTCAAAATTACCTTGATACAAGTCGGTACGTCCTACACTTTCCCTGAATATGGCATCTCCACAAAAGGCAATCTCCTCATCGCTCAGGTAAAAGGTGGTATGATCGGGGGCATGTCCTGGTGTATGTAAACAGCGAATACTTAGCTCTTCGAGCGTCAATACCCCGTTAACCGGTAACGGCTCAGGAATAAATGGAAAAGATGGTTGTTGCACACCAAACATAGCAGACTGCTGAGAAAAGTGTTCCCACAAAAATAAATCTCTTGTATCCAGGTAAACGGGAACCTCGGTGAATTCGGCTTTTACTCTGGATAGCCCTAATACATGATCGACATGAGCATGGGTAAGTAAAACAGCCGATAGGGGCTTTTTCTGTTCAGCAAGTGTGTGTTTGAACGCCTGGAATTCAGATTCACTGGAAAAGCCAGGATCAATCAGAATACATGCCTTTTCTGTATATAACAGGTATGTATTTTCTAAAAAAGGACCTACTTCAAAAGTGAAAACGTGCATAGGGGCAAAAAAAAAGATGCCGTCTTTCGAGGGCATCCTTATTTATAACATAAGAAACTTACTTCTTACCGTACATACGCTTAAAGCGATCGATACGACCAGCTTTAGACGAAAACGAGTTACTACGTGTGTAGAACGGATGGTTTTTCGAATCTACTTCGCTTTTGTAAACCCCATCTTTGGTTTTGATGGTACTTCGGGTCTGAATTTCGGAACCGTCGCTCATTAGAACGGTTACTTCTTTATAGTCTGGATGGATGCCTTTTTTCATTATAATCACTGCTTTTCTTCAAAGACTTCAAATATAAAGGTAATCCTACCCTTTCACAACGGATTTATACATCATAATCTTCAAATCCGTCTTCACCCATATCTTCAAACGATGGAAACATAGAACCCAACATATCGGAATACAGGCGTAGATCGTCGAGATCCTGCTTACTGAGCATAGAATTCTGATGGAGGGATTCCAATAATAAATCCATCCACGACTCTTTATCGGTTTGAATGGGCTTCACATACTTGTCGACCATCTCAGACAGACCTGGCACACCATTCAATACATTCTCATAGCTTTTCTGATCCAGCGTATCGGATAAAACAACTTCATTCCCTGCAGCAAACCAGTTTGTGATGGTTTTATACGGTTCTTTGTCCTGTTCAGATTTATTCTGAGGATCCGGAAAGTATCGCTTAAACATACGATTGATGGATTTTCCCAGAATGTGCTTGGCAACACTGATAGCCCCTTCCTGTTCTCCTTCGTACACTAATTCAACTTTTCCCGTTAACGCCGGAATCATATAGTAAACATCAGCAATTCGAATAACCGCGCTCTTTTCACCATTGAGAATAGCCCGTCGTTCAGCCGCCGATATAATTTGTTCCATGGCTGTTATTGTCATCCGGGTAGACACCCCACTCTTCTGATCCACATACTCCGATTCGCGCGATTCAAAGGCAGCCTGTTCAACAATTTCGCGAACAAAATCAGGCACCGTTACTTTCACCAGCCCATCACGTTCCTCCCACGCTTCCTGTTTGGTAATCTCAACACCGATGCTAAGTTCTTTAGGGTAGTGTGTAATTATTTGAGCATCAATCCGATCCTTAAGCGGAGTAATAATATTACCCCGGTTTGTGTAGTCCTCAGGATTCGCAGAAAATGCCATGGCAAGATCCAAAGGAATACGCACATTAAACCCACGAATCTGGATATCACGTTCTTGCATAATGTTTAACAATGCCACCTGAATACGAGGCTGAAGATCGGGCAATTCATTAATCACAAATATGCCCCGGTTTGTCTTGGGGATTAAACCAAAATTGATCACATGTTGATCGGCAAGGTTTAACTTTTGGGTAGCCGCTTTAATGGGATCAATATCACCGATGATATCAGCCACTGTGGTATCCGGTGTTGCCAGTTTCTCTCCATACCGATTAGAACGATGGAGCCACGATATGGGTGTTTCGTCCCCAAGCTCTTCGATCTGGTTTTTTGCAAATTTTGAAAGCGGCGCAAATGGATCATCATTAATCTCAGATCCTTCCACAAAGGGGATATATTCGTCCATAAAGTCCACCAACATCCGCAGAATCCGTGTCTTTGCCTGGCCCCGCAACCCCAGTAGAATCATATCATGACCCGACAATAGTGCATTCTGTATCTGAGGTAATACTGTTTTTTCGTACCCCAGAATACCCGGAAACAACGTTTCTCCGGTTTGTAATTTATGAATCAGATTTTTTCTGATTTCCTGCTTTACGCTGAGTGATTTCCATCCGGATTGTTTGAGTTCGCCTAAGGTACGGATGTGTTGGTGCAATGAGCTCATGAGTGGGGTCTAATTTCAGAAATAAACCCCCAATAAAAAGGCATCATTCGGCTACTTCCGTAATAATTGCCCGACGTAAGGCTTCTGCCTTTAAAAGAGTTTCCTCCCACTCGTCCCCTGGATCGGAATCGCTGGTTATCGCACCACCAACGGGATACACCAGTTGCTGATTTTGAATAAGTGCGGTTCGTATCACAACATTAAAATCGAAATCCCCATCTGGTTTAATGTACCCTATTGCTCCAGAATACAATCCTCTTTGGTAGGTTTCATAGGCATCAATAGCCTTCATGGCCGCAATTTTGGGAGCACCCGTCATAGAGCCCATCGGAAAACAGGATTTGATGATTTCGACCGGATGCACTCCCTCAAAAGGTTTGGCATTAACTGTAGACACCATCTGATGCACGGTGGCGAATGATTGTAACTCAAAAAAGGGATCTACAAATACCGATCCGGGATGACTGATCCGGGATAAATCATTACGAACAAGGTCTACAATCATCAGGTTCTCTGCCTTATTCTTCTCCGATTCCAATAATGATGTAAGCAGACGCTGGCCGTTTATACTGGATGAAACGGTACCTTTTATGGGTTGGGAAAAAACCCGTTCACCCTGTTTGCATAAAAACCGTTCTGGAGAAGAACAGCATACCTCTACACCCAATCCTGCAAAATAGGCCCCGAAAGGAACGGGACCCGCCTGCTTCATGCGTCTGTAGAGCTCCCAGCCGTCTCCGTTAAATTCGTAGATGAGCGGGTGCGACAGGTTGATCTCGTAATACGCACCCTCGTAGATATCCCTTTTTGCCCGCTTAACGATAGAATAATAGGTTTCTGCCTCTACCTGATGCATAAGCCGTAACTCAATCTGTGAATCCACCTGCATTGTTGAGTCGGGTAATTGCCCGGTATGCAGCTCTATGGTACCATCCATAGTACTACTCGCCAATATAGAAGGCTCAAAAAAGAACAACCGGGGAAGATCTATAGGAGAAGTATTGGCTGATGTGAGTTGTTCAATATGATTCTTTAGCTCATAACCAAACCACCCAAACAGCCAGCCGGGACTTTCATCCATAAATCGGGAAAACGCATCCCAAATATGCTCCCTGGTTTTGGTTGTTATCCCATCTCGAAAGACCGAGACTACATCACCATCAAAAGAAATCCAGCGTTTTGGTTTTGCCGCCAGATAGTTCCTGATGCTTGAAGGATGTCCCTGCTTTTGAGATTCAAGGAATAAAACCTCTCCCTCTTTCCTAAGCGTTGGGATATAATGGGATAATGGATGTTCCGGTTTCATTTGGACAATAATACTAACTATACGCATATAATTGCTTGAACCTGCTTACCTTTTAGTATGGATTGGATGTATCACTCTCTTTTTCGCCCCCTTTTGTTTAAACAAAATGCAGAAGAAGCTCATGATCTGGCATTGAAAATCGCACATTCCACTCATCAGCATCCTTTTTTACAGGAGTTGGTTAAGTGGATGTATGACACGGTTGATCAAAACCTGGAGCAATCGTTTTGGGGACTCACATTTAAGAACCCCATCGGACTGGCTGCCGGTTTTGATAAAAACGCCCGCACTCCAAAAGCCATGCAGGCTTTGGGTTTTGGATTTGTGGAAATTGGAAGTATTACTGCTCAACCCTCGGCGGGAAATACAAAACCGCGGGCCTTTCGTTTACCGAAGGATGAATCCATCATCAACCGCATGGGACTTAATAATGATGGAGCATCTGTTATTTGTGATCGGTTAAAGCAACTGGACCTCGATATTCCGTTGGGCGTTAACATTGCAAAAACCAATGATGGTTCTATCCATGGACAGGCAGCTTTGGACGACTATCTGTTCAGTTATGAATTAGCTCAATCGGTATCTGATTACATTACCATCAACATATCGTGCCCGAATACCGGTGAAGGTAAAACGTTTGAAGATCCTGCTACATTAAACCAACTGCTCACTCACCTGGAAGTGACCCGTACGGATCGCACTCCTACATTAATAAAATTTTCCATAGACACCGGGTTCGATCAGCTCAAAACGCTGATTTCCATCTGTGAAGACCATCACATTGACGGGTACGTGGCTACCAACACCTCTTCCAAACGACTGGGTTTGAAAACCTCAAACCAACAGTTAGACATGATCGGGAATGGGGGATTGAGCGGTAAGGCCATCACAAAAAAGAGCACCGAGGTGGTTGAGTTTATTCGTAACAACATTCCTGATGAGCGCCCATTAATAGGGCTGGGCGGAATTGACAGCGCACAATCAGCCCAGGAAAAATTGGACGCCGGAGCAAATCTGCTTCAGTTGTATACCGGTTTAATCTTCCGGGGACCCGGAGTAGTGTCTGATATCAAAAAAGGAATTCGTCTTCCCTGATATTATTCAGTGGCCGTAATTACAAACTCTTCTTCGCACTGCACGGCAACAGCTGATCCCTGAATCAATATCGGTTCGAATACCAGATCCTCTTTAATGGCCCGTTCCACCGCAGAGACCAGGTCTTTTGCCCTTATATCTGAGGTTTGGGTAAACTCACGGATCAAACCCCGTTCATTGATTCTGAAACGATAACTCATCGTAATGGCCTGGCTTCCGGCAACCCAAGACGGAACTTCGATATCGGCAAGAAATGCGGGTTTTCCTCCCCGAATCTCCAGCGCGATCTCAAGCCCATTACAATCCACATACGACGTACCATCTGCACCTATTACCGTGTTCAATGAATCAGAGGCGGATTGAACCTGCTCCAGCGTATCAATCTGCGAAGAATCGGGAACTACGACGGGTGGGTCGGGCTCTGTAAACTCATCCCTCAGAATCTGGATTTTACTTGTATAATCGCTCCGTGAAAACATGGATTGATAGAGTTGAATGCGCGATCTGGTGGTATCCCACAGTGCTCCCCGGTAAGGAAAAATTGGATATAAATCGGGCTTTTCTATAGTAGAATCACTGACGGAACGAAAGTACGCCGATTGCTCATCAGTAAGTGTCGTATCGGCTAACTGAGTTTTTGCAGAATCTTTTAATGCCGTTAAGTTTGCCAACTCCGAGGTATACCTGTCGTTCACTTCCCGCCATACCTGGAACTGCTCAATAAAACCGTCTTCTGCGCTGGCTTGTTGAACATAAAGCTGAATGGCATCATAGAGCGCTTTAGGAGCAATGGGGTGTTGACTGTACGATGATGCAAAAAAGGTCAATGAATCCGCTTTTTCAGAAATGGTAAACCCACTCTCGGATGAGAGCGTCGTGTATACACGCAGGGTATCCAGTTCGTTTACTGAAGTGGTAACCCTTTCCAGGTCGAATCGCTGTGCAAGCCGTTCAGCGTAACGGGTATTCGGACTTTTTTCAATCAACTCTACCGCATAATCTTCAGCAACACGTTCAAAGCCATTCACAAAGTTCAATTCGGAGAGGGAATAAAGGGCTACATCCCATACATCACTTTCCGGATAGCTTATATACACCTCTTCAAAATAGTGCTTGGCGCTGTCGGGTAGCTCAAGTGATAAGAAGAACAGGTTTCCAAGTTCGTACTTTTGGGCGGCAATCAGATTCCTGACCGAATCCTTAGCCACCGGTGTAAAGGGAATCCTTGACAAATCAATGGTTATTTGTTCTGCTCCTCTACCCTGCTGTACCGTATTGCCGGCAGATAATGAGTCCTGATCGTCCACTTCAAGAGGAGTGTTTTTGATCAGGCTGGCAAATCTCCACCCATCCACCAGAGGCCGGTCTCCCCAGATAGCTATGAATTGCCGTCGGGCGTTAGCCACCAACTGTGGAGATCGATAGTTTAAGAATCCGTTATTAATGCCCCCCTGTTGAGGACCCGAAACGTCCTGATCAATATTAACCAAAGTATTCTGCTGCTGCTCAGCCAAGCGGCGCTGTTGCTCCAGCTCTTGAAGGCGTTGTTCTTTGATCGTGTTCAGCACCGAATCAAATTCGGATGGTGAAAGGGAACCGAGGTACAATAAACTATCCTGGGTAAAAATCTCCCGTTTGGCCTGGGCGTATGCACCGAACGATTCAGAAAGATCTTCGGCGTTAAAGCTTTCAGGTGTATCCTCAATCGGGATATTCATACCCGCGGCAGAATCGTAATAAGCCGCAGCCTGGTAAAAATCGTCGTACGAATATCGGTATATCTCAGCAAGTCCGTAATAGGTTTTAGCACGCGTGATGTTATCCGGATTTGACAGCTTTCCGTGTAAGACTTCGTAATACACTTCCCTGGCTTCTTCAATTTCTCCGTTAAGCTGGAGTGTACGCCCTAATTCGTACTCCAGTTCGTGGCGCACATCGTTGTTTTTATCATCCCGCGACATACTGTAGTACACATTGTATGCCTTCTTCATATCACCCGTTTTACGGGCGAGCTCTGCTTTCTTTTTATTAGCCAGGTATTGGAGTTCATACTCGGTAAAATGTTTACCCACCCGCTCATAGGCGTCTAATGCCTGTTTCAGACTGTCCTGGCGCTCATACAACTGGCCCAGCAAAAAAAATCCGCGTTCTTTCAAGTCTTTACGTGGAAGATCGCCAACACCTATCTTTAAATGCTGGCTTGCAAGGGGCCAGTTTTCCTGCGCAACATAATGCTGGGCAAGTAACACTTCTGCCTCCGCCCGATTAGATTTTGTCCAATCCTCACCAATTTCTGCAAGTTGTTCATTAATGTACCTTACACCTTCACCGTAAAGCTCAAGTTCGAGCAATGTCCGGGTTCGCCAAACGATCGCATTTTGCCGGAGTACTTCATTATTTGACGACGTGTAGAGCTCAAGAAATTTCTGATCGGCAGAAAAATACTCCCTTCTGAAGTAGTACGATTTCCCAATCAACTGAAGAGCGTCATCTACCCATTTGGAATCCTCGAACTTACGCAACACATCCGCACCCTTCTCAATCGCTTTTTCGAAGTCTCCGCCACCGGCATTAACGGGTATTTTATGCACCCGGATCGGGAGTAACTCATTGTACGGCCGGGACTGGTCAAGATTCTTACGCTCCCCGATCTCATAATTAAGCTGGGCATTATAGTACGTGTTGTAATGAGCCGTAAAGTTTGTCCAGTTTGATTTAAAGCTGGATTTGCAACCATACAACGCTACGAATAAAACCAGTAAACAGAAAAAATATCGCATGTGCTATTATTCACTAGCCGTGCAACGTACGAAATTATTCGATGGTACTCACTTTTATCATATTCGTACGGCCACGTTCTGCAAGAGGAATACCGGTAGCTATAATGACCCGGTCACCCTGGCTTACCAGTCCCTTATCCTTTAAATACTCTTCCATTAGTTTTATGCTTTGATCGGTATCAAATAATTCTTTGATACGGACTGAATCCACTCCCCATACCAGATTTAGCTGTCTGCGAATTTTCTGACTCTCCGTAAATGCAACAATAGGGCTCATGGGACGAAACTTGGCAATTCTGCGTGCAGTACTCCCGGAATGCGTGATGGTGCTTATCACCTTAGCACCTACGTTTTCGGCCATCGTGACGCAACTGTGAGATAACGACTCCACAACCTGTTTTTCTTTCCACTCGGGTTTACGATACTCTAAGCTGTTGTACATCCTGACGTGATTCTGTTCCACCGTGATACAAATTCGGGACATCACATCCACGGCCTCGGTGGGATACTGCCCTGAAGCTGTTTCTCCGGAAAGCATAACAGCATCTGTACCATCGAGTACTGCATTTGCCACATCCGAACTTTCAGCACGGGTGGGTCTGGGGTTGTTAATCATAGAGTCTAGCATTTGTGTAGCCGTTATAACCGGCTTACCTGCTTTACGACATTTCTGAATAATCATTTTCTGAACCATCGGAACTTCTTCGGTAGGTATTTCGATACCTAAGTCCCCACGGGCAATCATAATACCATCGGTCTCTTCTATAATCTCATCGATAACCTCCAGGGCTTCCGGTTT
>JBCBST010000063.1:0-17756 GCA_039819115.1 Bacteroidota bacterium | reverse complement strand
TATTTTTAGCGCTTACTCAATAATTGTATGGCCAGTACCCGATTACTATTCTCTCTACTTTTTCAGGAGCATAAACCACAAGGTGGGTTACACCTCGTGGTTTACCAAACAGAGTTAGTCTTTAAACTCTACTACATGGGCGCTGACAATAACTTTTGCCACATTATACAATATGTACGATTCGTTATAGCGCTCTGTCGTCACATTAACCAATGCCTGTGATCCCTTAAGGTTCGCTTTTTCCAATAAGTTGGCCATTGCTGCGTCGTTTAACGCCTGAACTTTTCGTCCCCCGAAAAACAGGATATAAGATACTTCTGCCTCACCCTGTACCCGGTCTATGATTTCGAAATTCCGCTCCCCTAGTTCAACGACTGTTTGCGAAGAGTTTAAGTTATACACCACGGTGCTGTTTAATCCGCAACCCGACAGGGTGATGACAACAGCAAAAAGTGCCAATAGTTTCCCTAGTTTCATATTTGTACTCATTGGTTTGGTTTGTTGATTATGAGTTGTACTCTTAAGACAGAGTGTTGGACGTTACGAATAATTGCTGTGGCTATAGAATAGCATGAGGATGTGGTTAGGAAGTATCTTTCAGTGTACCCATCAACCCGGACAACTTCGGGTGACACTTGTGAACATCTCTCATAAAGCGGTAATCGATCTCTTGGAGTTCATGACAGTATCGTCTTATCCCTCACTTAAGAATTATCGTGACGACTTAATTCAATTGCGATCGTACAAATAGAACTAAAAGGAAAGGGCTGGTCTGTAACAACCCTTTTCTATTGAGTAATCGGATTTAGCTCCTGGCTTAGTACCCCAAAGGCGAAATCGGTTTTAAGAATGGCCTTTCGGTTTTTAGTAGAAAACTCCACCTGTTTCACCTTGGCATTGATAAAGCTTGTTTCTCTCGAGTTCACCAGGAATAAGGAGCTCTCCCCAGCATCAAAACGTTGGCGTTCTGCTTCCAGCAATCGGAAATAGTCCCCTACCGTTTGTTCATATTGCACGGTTTGGGTAAAGGTCGTTTCCCACTCATTGAGTGCAATTTGAGCTTTTTGAAAAAGCATTTGTGACTTATTCTCCAGGTCAAATTCAGCATTTTTTACTTTAATGCTGGCCTGTTGCACACTTCCTCTTGCTTTTCGCAATAACAGGGGAAAGCTGAAGGTAAGTCCCCACGTAAAGTTATTCTCCGAAAGTTCACCCAGCGGCGCTCCTCCCACAGGCTCCGTAATGGGTTTATAACTCAGGTTAACCACTGGTTTAAACTCCTCCTTCTTCAGTCTTCGGTCTAAAAGCAGACTGTTTATTTTCAATTGAGACTGCTGAAGCTCCGGGTGTATCTGGATCAATGTATCCATGAGGGTGATATAGTTGTCCATAACCGGAAGAGGAACAAGATCTTCGTAATAAAAGGGCACAGTTCCTGCCGTGATCTCAAGAGGTACAATCCCATCAGCCCAAAGAAAAACCGCTAATTCTGCCGTAGCATTAGCAAAATCCAGGTTTGCCTGCTGAAGGTCTACAAACCGGATCTGAACCTGTAAACTCGCCTCAACAGTGTCAATGGGTGCTAAATCACCAATACGCGCGCCCACTTTAACCGCTTCGAAGCGTTGCTGAGCAAGGGCAAGCGCATCTTCAAATATCCGTTTCGCACCATATGCCTGTGCCCAATCCCAATACGTATTACCTGCTTCCAGTAAAAGGTTGTTCAACACGATGGTTCGTTCTGCCTCATTATTTTCCTGAAGTATGCGCGCCTGGCGTACATCCGCACGGCGTTTATCAATGAATAAACCCTGACCCACGGGTACAGTCACACCGGCAAACAGAAGTCCATTATCCGTTGGGGTGTTATTCTGAGGATTGAGAAATAACCCCCGCCCCCGTTCAAACCCGGTTTTGAAATCCAGTCCCAGCCATGTGGGAATGCTTAATCCGGCATCAATGAGCTGGTAATAATCCTTTTCATCAAAATCCTTTTCGGATACATCGGCATACAGCTTCGGATCAAAGGCTCCTCTGGCACCCAACAAAGCAGCATTTGCGTCATCATTCAGCAGCTCTGCCTGGAGCGAAACGGGATGGTTCTTCTTTACGATATCCAGAAAGGTGTCCAGCTCTAAAAGAGTAACGGTATCTGTCTGCTGGGAATTTCCTGCAATGGGTATCAGTAACCCAACCACCAATAAACCAAGATATAGGTATTTCATATTGTGTAGCTGCTACTTAGAATCTGCCAGATAACCTTCCCCGTTGAACGCGTAGTAGTCTGGCGGGAACCCGTTAATCTGACGCCACAACTCATACCAGATGGGTACATCATTAAGTAATACCATGCTAAACGCACCCGACCCGAAGCGCAGAGCATCCGGCCAGGGTCGGTCATTGGGGTCGGAGGAAACCAATACACGATACATCCCATTGGGGCTGATGAAATTATCGATCGCAAACACTTTACCGCCGTACGTTCCAAAACTGTTATTTGGCCAACCAGAGAATACGATAGCAGGCCAGCCATCAAATTGAATACGTACCTCCTGCCCTTTTTTAAGCAGGGGCAAATCGATGGGACGTACATACATTTCTACCGCCAGTTCATACTCTGCAGGCATAATGCTAACCACTTCCTCTCCTTCCTTTATCGTTTCTCCTATCCCCGATTGAATAGCCTCTGTCACATAACCGGACTGAGGAGCAAGGATGTAGTAAAATTCGTTTCGAAGGGAATAGTTTGCGAACTCGTTTTCGAGTTTGGCCACACTGGCCTCTGCGTTATACAGGTTAGAAAGCGCCGTAAACTTATCCGACTGAGCCTTGGCAATCTTATCGCGGAAATCAGCCTCAGTTGAGTTTAATTCAATTTCAGCATTGATTAATTCATTCCGGGAAGTAAGTAGCTTGTTTTCTTTTGCAATCTGATCGGCCTGGGCTTTTTGAAGAGCCAGTTCTCTTTTTTCATAATCCGTGCGGGAGTATAACCCATATTCTATGAGTTCGTCCATACGCTTGAACTGTTCATCGGCAATCTGATAATTCAATCGAGCGGCTTCCACTTCCATACTGTCGGTCACCACCTTAAGCTGTGACTGTATGATCTTGTTTTCTACCTGCTCCAGTTTCAATACTCTGTTCTCCCTGAGGGCTCCAATTTGGTCTTCCAGTGCTTTAACTTTGCCATCATAAGATAGAGTGGTATTCCTTTTGGCTACCAGCTGTTGCTCGGTCCGGCCCACCAGATCAGGATCAAAGTATTCTGCTTTTACTTCTGAAATATGGAGAATAGTATCTCCTGCATTTACAAAATCGCCTTCCTGGACGTACCAGTACTCAATCTGGCCAGCAATTACAGATTGGGCCGTCTGCGGGCGCTGGTTCGGCTTAAGCGTTGTTAGCGTGCCGTTCGTGTTAATGTTTTGAGTCCACGGTAGAAACAGCGACAAAAAGAGCACAAAAAAGATCACAATGAGTGTGCGTATAAGCGTTTGGCTGGAAGATCGCCCTTCTACCAGATTCAGCGAACTATACTGTTCGCAATCGATATCGTTCGTAATGGTATTATGAGATATATTCAGCATAGAATTATACGTTTGCAGAGATCAACGTTTTTAGGGTGTGATATGGGGCCTTTTCAATAATGGTTCCACGCGACATGTAGGCCACTTCGTCCACTTTCTCCATCAGGTATGAATCGGAGGTTACCGCGATAAAGGTCCAGGGATTTTCGTCGCTTACTAAGTAATCAATAATTTTTTTCCCTTCTTCAGGATCAATATTCTCAAATGGATCCTCTAACAGAAGCAATCGTGGGTTGTTAATAATGGCTCTTGCAATCAAAATTTTGTGTGTAATACTTCTTGGAAGCTTATGCCCCTGTGGGTCAATATGGGTTTTAAACCCTTCTGGTAATTCCTTCACATACTCCGTAAGGAATAAGGCATCACTTACCCGGGTCAGGTCATTAAAAGTGATACCATCCCTCCCCATTGCAATATTTTCTTCCAGGGTTCCGTCAAAAAGGTTCTCGTCGGTAAAGCTTACCCCGATATGTGCCCTCAGAGTGTTCAAGTCGAGATTTCCCTTGGGCAATCCATCATACAATATGCTCCCGTCCTGGATATCGTAGAAACCAGCCAGAATTTGGAGCAAGGTGGTTTTACCTGATCCGTTTTCACCCGTTACCGATATACGAGCCCCTGCGCGTACATCTAGGGTTAAATCTTTCAGAGACTGACGATAATAATTGGGATAGGTAAACTGGACATCCTCTACATGTAAATGCATCCCTTTTGCCGAAGCATTCTGGTTCACATGTACACCTTCTGAATGCTCGGTTTCCAGATCGGTTACCTGGGCAATTTTCTCCAGACCGGTTATGACATCATAAATGGTTTCCAAACTTGAAATCAGTTTTTCAATGGAACTCATGATGGTTAGAATGATGATTTCTGCAGCAACAAACTGCCCGATATTCATCAATTGTTCCATCACTAACACCCCACCTATGGCTAACAGGCCTGTTGCCACTACCACCTTAAAAAAGACCAGTAGCGAATACTGCTGCACCAGCACGCTGAAGTGACTTTCGCGGGCTGCAAGATATTCGTCGGCGATAACGTTTGTTTTTCGGATGGCCAAATCGCTATTGGTAGACAGTTTAAAACTGAAATAGGCTCTGGAGATTTCTTCCAGCCAGTGGGCAACGCGGTATTTTTGTTTAGACTCGTACAAACTGGTTTTAATCCCTTTTGGTACGGTATATCGAACGATGGCGTATACAATAATGACAAGAATAATCCCAAACAGGATGAAGAACGGGTGATAAAATGATAGAAGGAGAATACCGAAGATGACCTGTAAGGCTCCGGTGGAAAAATCAATTAAGAGTTTGGATAGCCCCTTCTGGACGTTAATCACATCAAAAAAACGGTTGGTTAATTCCGGAGCATAATGCTTATACATGGCTTCCATTTTAATGCGGGGCAACCGGTAGGCAAACTCAAATGAAGCACGGGTAAATATTTTTTGTTGGAGATTCTCCGTAATGCGTAACTGAAAAATTTGCAGCACTCCACTTACCGCTACCCCTACCACTACAAACACTACAAGTACAATCCAGGCTGTATTTACCTGCCCTCCTTGTATCAGATTTACAATAGCCTGTATGCCAAGCGGCAAAGACAGGGAGACCAAACCAGCAAAAATCGCATATATATAAACGTTTCTGATCTCTTCCTTATCCGGACGGAAGAGTCGAATCAAACGATCCAGCGGAGTTAATGGAGCAGAATTCGAATCCATAATAATTAAGTTGAAATAATGAGAGTGAGAAGAGCAGTTTCCTGCATCATGTTATGGCCGTTAGGAAATATGAACCGGTTCAGGGGGCGGCGTTGTAACGGCATTGATATAGGGAGCAACCCAAACATAGTGTTCACCAGGTGTAGGAACCAGAGGAATGCGTTCTTCATAAAAACCCACGAAAAGGGAAGTAAGTTCAACTTCTTCGGTTTCTTCCATATTTTCTATGGCGATGGATGTAGCAGCAGCAGTAGCAGTAGCTGTTTCTGAAGTTCCTGCTTCTGCATGTAGCACAGGGGTTGCACTGCCCGGTATAACCGGCGTAATGGCCAGAAGAACAAACCCACCCAATAGAGCATACACCACGCCCCTTCGCATAGAAGTGAGAAAAATGGAATGCACGGTGATATGTTTTTTGAAGGAAAAAATCATAGTCTGGAAGAATACGCACAGAAGTACCAAAACTTATGCCATTTCATTCGATGGTTCCCAAAAAGACAGGGGCAGAAACCTTTATTTACAATTTCTACCCTTGGGAGAGAACAAGTTAGGGGTGCAGACGTCCCATCATACGTGGGAATGGCACGGTTTCACGCACATGAGAAAGCCCGCATAACCAGGCTACGGTGCGTTCGAGTCCCATCCCGAAACCGGAATGCGGAACGCTTCCAAATTTTCGAAGATCGAGATACCAGCTGAATACAGACTCATCAAGCCCCTCTTCTTCAATACGTTCTTTCAGTACCTCCAGGCTATCTTCTCTCTGGCTGCCTCCAATTATTTCTCCATATCCTTCTGGAGCCAGTACATCCATACCAAGCGCCAGTTTATCAGTTTGGTCCCGTTTCATGTAAAATGCCTTAATTTGTGCAGGCCAGTGAGTAACAAAGACAGGAACATCATACTGCATCATAAGTACAGTCTCGTCGCTTCCCCCAAAATCGTTCCCCCATTCAAAGCCTTGTGCCGATTCCTTCCAGTTCGGGATATTTCTCAGATCTTCCTCAATCTGATCAATACGGGCACCAATATCGGTAATCCGTGCTTCAATCTGTTTCTTTCTCCATTTCTTTGCAGAGCCGTGTTCCTTTTTAATGGTTTCTCTCTCCTGGATAATAGTCGTTTTCTCTTCGCCCCGAGCAGATAACATCTTATCCAACAACTGTGCTGTTTCTTCACTCTTCAGCTGTTGTACCGCATCGTCATACGTCATTCGTACAAATGGCTTTTCTAATAAGGGAGTGAGTTTAGAAGTGTCTCTATCCAGAATGTCTAACTCGCTGGTTCTCTTTTCAAGAACCGTCTTCACGATAAATCGAATCATATCTTCCGCCAAATCCATATTCATCGTTAAATCGTAGAACGCCATTTCGGGCTCCATCATCCAAAACTCAGTAAGATGCCGTCTTGTCTTACTCTTTTCGGCCCGAAATGTGGGGCCAAACGTGTATATCAACCCATGCGCCATCGCCATCGCCTCGCCATACAGCTGACCGGTCTGCGCCAGGTAGGCTTTTTCCTCGAAATAATCCGTTTCGAATAATGTGGTACTCCCCTCGGCAGCATTTCCCGTAAATATGGGCGAGTCCATTTGCACAAAGTTCCGGTTCTGGAAAAAGGTATGAATGGCAAAAATGATCTCGTTTCGAACACGCATAGCCGCCCATTGACGCTGACTCCGTAACCATAAATGGCGGTTATTCATCAAAAACTCGATGCCATGCTCTTTGGGAGTAATGGGGTATTCTTCGGCAAACTGGATAACCCTTATTCCCGATACATGCATTTCGTGTCCACCCACGCTGCGTTCATCTGCTTTGACCATGCCCGTAACCGACAACGAGCTTTCCTGCTTTAGCGAAGATGCCCCCTCCCAGTCTTCTTCATTTACTTCATCTTTTGCAACCACACATTGAGTAATGCCTGTACCGTCTCTCAATTCAATAAACACCAGGCTTCCACTGCTTCGGTAGTTATATACCCAGCCATGCAGGGTTACGTCCTGGCCAACGTGATCCGCTAATTGATTAATGTAAATCATAGATTGAATAATACTTGTTCGAGTAACTGTTTATATGTGAAATCTAAGCGTACTAGTCTTCCGGAGTCAATACTGCTTCCATAAAATAAGAAGGATCAAAAAAATCGGCTGAAAAGGAGAGTACTTCTTCGAGGGTAACCTCATCAATTTTTTCGACCAACTCATCCAGGGTCACAAACCGGTCAAAATATAACTCAGACTTAGCAAGTCGTGTCATCCGGTTGCTGGTATTTTCCTGGGAGAGTAACAGTTTCCCTTTTAGCTGAGACTTAGCCTCCGAAAACTCTTTAACGGGTATGGGTTCTTTTCCTATTGTGGCCAGTTCTTTTACCACAAGCTCATGCACATGCTCCACATATTCGCGGTCTGTTCCCACATACACGCCCCATAAGCCAGAGTCGGTGTACGATTGATTGAACGTTTGAATGGAATAGCAATACCCATATTTCTCGCGCACGTTTTGGTGCAATCTGGAACTCATCCCCCCACCTAACACGGTATTTGCCAACAATAGCTTGTACTTGTCAGGATGATTGAAGTCGATACTTCGACGACCGTAGATATAATGCGTTTGTTCGATCGCTTTGCTCAGTTCAAGTCGGCCTAATTCACGGGTACCGGCCAGCTCTTTCTCTTTTTCAAAGGGACTTCGGGATTCGAGTGAACCAAAATGTTGTTCAGCCAGCCCAACGACCTGAGCATGATCAACATTACCCGTTACCGCAATCAACAGATTAGAAGGGGTATACCGGTCTTTGATGTAGGTAATCAAATCCTCTTTCTGAAACGCAGATACCGTTTCTTCGAACCCGATAACAGGTCGACCCAAATCGTGCCCGGCAAAAATCTTTGCATTGAATTCTTCGAATAGAAAATCATCCGGAGAATCTCGATACATCTTCATTTCCTCGATGACCACTTTCTTCTCTTTTTCAATTTCCTCATCTGGAAATGTGGAATGCAAAACCATATCGGAAAGCACATCTATGGCCCGGTTAATCTGGGAGTCGAGACAGCGTGCATAGTAGCAGGTGTACTCTGATGAAGTAAACGCATTCAAATATCCCCCAACCGATTCCATGCTTTGTGCAATATCGAATGCTGAACGGGTTTCCGTTCCTTTGAATAGCATATGCTCCAGGAAATGGGTGATGCCGGCTTGCTTGGGCAACTCGTCCCGGCTTCCCGTTTTCACCCAGATACCAATGGAAATGGATTTAATGTTACTGATGCGTTCGGATACCACCCGGAGCCCGTTCGGTAAGGTGGTTTTCTCAACAAATTCGATTTCTTCTACGTGATTCATACTACTAACTAATCTAAAAAAGCCCCACCATACAAGTACAGCGGGGCAAGGAAAACATTACAATTAACAGACTAGAATTAGTCTTCTTTTTCAATTAAAGCTTTGCGGGATAGTCGAAGTTTATTCCCTGGTTCAACTTTAAGGAGTTTAACCTCGATTTCCTGCCCGATTTTAAGGTAATCGTCTACCTTTTCAACGCGCTTGTGGTCAATTTCAGAGATGTGCAGTAATCCATCCCGTCCGGGAGCTACTTCTACGAAAGCACCGAAATCCTTGATCGATTTCACGATACCTGAATAGGTAGCACCTTCTTCAAGGTGGCCTACAATCATCTTGATGCGTTTCTTGGCTTCTTCTGCCTTGCTCAAATCGTTGGCAGAGATAGTAACCTGACCTTTGCCGTTTGAATCCTCTTCAATGATGATTTCGGTACCGGTCTCCTTCTGAAGTGTTTGGATCACCTTACCGCCTGGTCCGATAACCGCGCCGATATCACTGCCATCAATTTCCATTTTAAGGAACTGAGGAGCATATTCAGAAATACTTTCACGAGGTGAAGAAATGGTTTTCGACATCTCACTCAGAATATGAAGACGGCCTTCGTTCGCTTGCTGAAGCGCCTGTTCAATGATTTCAAAGCTGATGCCCTGAACTTTCATATCCATCTGGCAAGCTGTAATACCTTCGCTTGATCCGGCTGTTTTGAAGTCCATGTCGCCCATGAAATCCTCTTCACCACGGATGTCAGATAATACCACAGTGTTGTTTTCACCAACAATCATACCCATTGCGATACCCGCAACTGGTTTTTTTAGCGGAACACCTGCATCCATCAAGGCCATAGAACCTCCACAAACAGAAGCCATGGAAGAAGAACCATTTGATTCGGTGATGTCGGAGATGATACGCACTACGTATCCGAATTCATCAAATGTAGGCATCATCATTTTCAGCGCTCGCTCAGCCAGGTGACCGTGACCGATTTCTCTACGGCCTGGGCCTCTCATGAAACCAGCCTCTCCAACAGAGTATGGAGGAAAGTTATAGTGCAGATAAAACTGCTTAGCTTCCTGGTTGTACAGGGTATCAACCGACTGTTCGTCGCGGCGGGTACCCAAGGTAGCACTTACAAGAGCCTGCGTTTCTCCACGTGTAAAGATAGAGGAACCATGCGTACGGGCAAGATATCCTGTTTGGGTCCAGATATCTCGGATATCAACCGGGGAACGACCATCAATACGACGGTTATCTTCCAGAATCATATTCCGAAGGGCATTTTTTTCAATGGAGCCTAATGTACTTTTTACATCACCCATCTGCTCTTCATACTCTTCTTCGAGAGCAGTTACCACTTCTTCTTTAATCTCGCGAATACGGTCGTTGTATTCTTCTTTACCTAAGCCAACCGTAACCACTTCCTTAATTTTAGCTTCTGCCAATCCATTCACTTTAGCGACCAATGCTTCGTCGGCAGTATGGGGTTCAAATGGTCGTTTTTCTTTGCCGAATTCTTTGCGTAATTCGTCCTGGAAATCGCACAGCTTGATGATAGCTTCGTGTGCCGCCTTGATTGCGTCGAGCATTTCAGCTTCAGAAATTTCATCCATTTCACCTTCAATCATCAGGATAGATGTTCTGCTTCCTCCCACAACCATATCAATTTCGCTTTCCTTAAGCTCAGAAATAGTCGGGTTGATGATAAGTTCTCCGTTTACACGTCCTACACGCACTTCAGCCATAGGACCGTCAAATGGGATATCAGAAAGGTGGATAGCTGTGGAAGCTCCAACACCACCAAGTACGTCGCCATCATTTTCTTCATCGGAAGAGACGACTGATGATATCACCTGGGTGTCACAGTAGTATCCCTTTGGAAATAAAGGACGCAAAGTCCGGTCGATTAACCGGGAAGAAAGCACTTCCTTTTCAGAGGATCTGCCCTCTCTCTTCATGAATCCGCCTGGAAATCGTCCAGCAGCGGAGAATTGTTCTTTGTGATCAACTGTAAGGGGGAAAAAATCCTGACCGGGTTTAGGTTCACGTGCACTTACAACGGTGCACAACACCATTGTATCACCCATACGTACTACAACGGCACCATCAGCTTGTTTAGCGATACGTCCCGTTTCAATAGATAGAATTTTGCCTGGTGCAAATTCTACACTTCTAAAATCTTCTTTCATTCGTTGTTTTCTTGTCTTGTTGGTTAGTCTGCGAGTGTCCGCGCCAGGAAAGCATTAACAATGTTGCGCGAACGGAATAAAAAAGGCTCCCTGCAAAAGGGAGCCTTCCAATTACTTACGAATACCGAGTTCTTTGATAAGAATTCTGTACTTTTCGATATCGTTTTTCATGAGGTAGTTGAGTAAGCGACGACGCTTACCTACCAGTTTAAGGAGTCCACGTCGAGAAGCGTGATCCTTTTGATTTTCTTTCAGGTGTTCAGTAAGGTGATTGATCCGCTTTGTTAATAGCGCGATTTGCCCCTCAGTGGAACCGGTATTGGCAGCGTCTCCGCCAAATCTTTCAAATACTTCTTTTTTGTCTTCTGCAGTTATGCTCATTGCAATGGTCTGTTATACTATTTCGTCACGTTATAGACTTTTAAGATACGCTTTTTTTAAATAAACACATACCTACAATTCTTCTTTACAATTGCGGCAGTAGCCGTTACAAGCGTTCATAAATGGTATCGAACAAGAACGAATAATCTTAACCTTTTTTAGTGGTTATGTTCATCAAAAAAGACCAGAAAGACACCTTGAATAGCCGGCTATCACATCAAAGCAGGAAGGATATAGCTCAATAGCATAAGATTTACTTGGGAATGTCCATAGAACGTGTTGTATGCGGTAGCTGTAATCACGATAACCAAAGGCTCATCTTTAAATACTATGACATAATTGCCCCCATTACCTCTGCATTGATAGGTTTCGTACGATGTACCATTTACTTTAAAGGTATGGTTCCAGAATAACAACCCATACGGAGTCTGACCGGGTTTATCGGCAAAATAATTAGTCATCGTTGCTTCCACCCAATCTTCCGGGATAATCCGCTGCCCCTTCCAGGTTCCACCATTCTTGTATAGCTGTCCGTATTTGGCAAAATCTAATGCCCGCATTCTCATTCCTCCAGCTGTACTTGGTACACCTTTGGGTCGGTAAGGCCATTTATATTCCGTAATACCCAGCGGCTTTAAAAGTTTTTCATCGGCATACTGTTCAAATCCCTGGGGAACCGTTTCGTCAATAATATCCCCCATCAGCATGGCTCCAGCCGTAAAATACTCCCATTTTTCACCTGTATCCTTGGTTTTGTCCATCGGGAGATCCAGCGTAAATCTAACCCAGTCATCCGTAGGATACATATTTTCTTCATTTCCAGGGGACTCATAATCATCATCATTCCCCAGAAACCCGGAGCTCATGGTAAGCAGGCTTCTCAGGGTCACCTCTCCTTTTTCCTGTGAATAATTCGCGTATTCCTTCAAACCATAAAACTCGTTCAATGTTTGATCCAGGCTTTTAAGATGCCCTTCCTTAAGTGCTATTCCTGCCAAGGTAGAAGCAAACGACTTCCCCACCGAGCGGGTATCATGCAGAGTCCTTCGATCTGCCCCATTGAAGTATTCCTCAATAAGAAGCTCGCCATTTTTAATCACCACGATGCTGGTGATGTCCTTAAATCTCTTTTGGGCAATGCGTTCGTTCAACGTTCGGATAGGCTCTTCGTTAAAGTCCGCTGTTGATTCTACCCAGCCACTGTTTGGCTGAATAGTCTGGATGGATTTTTCCTCTTCTCCTACTTCTCCAAGCTCAGCCATCTTCACCACGATTTCTCCTTCCGCAATCACATCCCCAACCCTAAGACCATTATGCTCCAGGTACGGGCGTATTTCAATACCTAGTGTATGCTCTCCAATTTCAAGTGACACATTTCCTCCATTCCGGTAAAAAAAACGCATCCACAAAAACCGTCCCCATGAATCATAATTCTCACTGCTGATCAGCGGACGGTACAAGATGGTATCTTCATTTTTCTGACGGGGCGTACCTGAACCAACATTCAGGTTTTCGGTATAGATCAGTTTCCCATCCACATAAAATGTAAACTGAAAATTCCCCTTTTGGATTAGCTCATCTACCGTTAAGGTAGTATCCAGTTGGTGCAGATAGTTCGTCAGTGAATTATCAAAAAAGGCAACGAAATTAAAATCACCGTTTTCGTTTATCTCATGCGCATCAAGAAAATCACTTTCCTGGTACTTCGTTTTACTGAACATCCCCGAGTTAAACTTAATGGTGCCAATATTCTCTTTATGCAAAGAACCGGATATGCCTTTGGTTGAAACAATATCCGGTGTGGTTCGAGTCGAAACCTGTGTTTGTGCCGTTGAGCTAAATAATATCATACTTAAAAAGAGGAGTAGAGATCTTGTCATACCAAAATATACTTAGAGGTTGAATGACAAAACTAGGCCCCGTCGATCATCAAAAATAGAACATAATTAACATACCGGATCTTGTTATTCCAGCCGCTTTCTCCCTCAGGATTCTGCATCGTGTATCTTTTAGATCATATCCGGTCATATTCACCCGGACCAAACCGATGCTCCCAATCGATGGTGAATCCCAGACTATCGAGATAGAAATTTATGGCCTCCTTATAATCAAAAGTTCTGAATGCGGGTACCCCTTTTAATCGGATGTTTCCATTGTTCTGTTTGTTAGCGTTTAGTTTCTGTATTTCGCGCCGTACATCAGGGGCAAAGAAATAATATTCAATGTGTTTGTCTTGTTTTCTCCTTTCCACCAATTAACTTCCCTGCTTGATAGCATCCCTTTATACGGGATTCATTTTGGTATCAATTACGGGAAGAATGGGAAATACGACAAACAACATCATACCCAAAAAAGGCTGGGCGGGCTTAAGGGCTCATTTCAAACAGGATCTTGCCGCGGGTTTTAGCGTATCACTTATTGCACTGCCTTTGTGTTTGGGTATCGCTATAGCCTCTGGTGTTCCACCCCTTGCGGGTTTAATCACCGCTATTGTAGGCGGTATGATTGCATCCCGCTTTAGTGGAACCTTTGTTACGATCAGCGGACCTGCAGCAGGCCTTATCGTTATTACCCTGGGTGCCGCTGAATCGCTGGGAGGAGCAGGTATCGAAAACGGATTTGCCGGTTACCCTCATGCTTTGGGTGCCATACTGATTGGAGGGGTTTTCGTTACCCTGTTTGGATTACTCAAAGTGGGGAAAGTAGGCGACTACTTCCCCCCTGCGGCCGTTCATGGTATGCTCGCTGCCATTGGGGTAATCATCATTATAAAGCAGTTTTTCCCTGCTTTAGGTGTTCAATCACCAAAAGGTTCCATCTTGCTGGTAGCTACAAAAATGCCTGCTGCCTTTGCCGAGTCAAATGGGTACGCGTTGGGTATCACCCTCATCACACTTTTAATCCTGATTGTTCACCCCTATCTCAGGATCAAATTGATACAACGTATTCCGGCACCATTGTGGGTGTTATTACTTACTGTGCCTGTTGCCCACTATTTTGCAGCCGGGCAGTTGGATATGGTTGTGATGCCCAGAGAATTATTAGGTGAAGGAGGTATTCAGTTTCCCTCCTTTGCGAAAATAGGAGAAAGCGCCTTTTGGGTTGCCGTGATGGGAGTAGCCTTGGTCTCTGGTATTGAAACCCTGCTTAGTGCGAAAGCCGTGGACAGTCTTGATCCCTACCAGCGTCAATCGAACTTAGACAAAGATTTATTCTCTATGGGATTGGGATCTACATTAGCCGCAGCTATAGGTGGGTTACCCATGATTTCGGAGATTGTCCGTTCTTCTGCCAATGTAAGTAACGGGGCCAAAACTCAATGGTCTAACTTTTTCCACGGTGCTTTTTTACTACTCTACCTGCTTATTGGAGTAGCCTTGATTGAAATGATTCCCATTGCGGCTCTGGCCGCCATGCTGGTCTACACGGGATTCAGATTGGCATCTCCAAATGAATTCAAGACCATGTATCGAATCGGAATCCTGGAACTGGAACTTTTTATCATCACCCTGGTGGCGGTGTTAGCTACGGATTTAATTGTTGGAATTGCCATAGGAATCATCAGCAAGTATCTGTTCCTCCTGTTCAAGGGAGTTCCTGTGAGTAGTTTTTTCAAGATACAGGTCGATGTTCATACCACGGATACGATCACTCAATTCAACCTCTCCAAAGCACTGATTTTTTCAAATTACCTTCCCTTAAAAGCCAAAATAGATGATGCTTTGAACACCCAACATCAGGTTATCATTGATGTTGCTAACGTGTTTTATATCGACCATACCGTGATGGAACACCTAACATCCTACGCTAAGCAGGCTGAGAAAGAAGGCAAACACATTGAAATCCGACATCTGGACCAGCTCACTCCCGATTCGTCACATCCCTTGGCCGCAAGGAAAAAGAGAGGATAGTATTGCCTTCGCGAAAACCAGATACCGGGCCATAACATTATGTACAATGGTCAATGATCATGGAATAGCAGTACGAGCATTTATTCTCTTAGCCGGTTCTCCAGGTCCATTCGCTCGTGCAGTATCCTGATAATCTCTATATCATTTTCCCCGGTTGTTCTGTAGAAAACAACATGCTTGTTTAAGCGAAATCCATATAAGAAAGGTGTTATCCGGTCATAAGCCTTACCTATTTCCGGATTTTTCGATAGTCTTTTGCAACAATCCAACAGTTGATAGTAGTACGTATCCGCTTGCGCTTCTGACCACTGTTCAAATGTATAGGCCCAAATTCTATTCAGATCTTCGACCGCTTTATTTGTAAGCTTGAACCTAGCCATCCACTTTTTTTGTGGCTTTTAATTCCTGTAGGTTTTTATCCCAATCAAAATCATGTGCAAAGCCACTGTCCATTCCGTCTTTAATCGCATTTCTCAATGCGTGAACCTTACTTTCTTCATTTTCGAGTAGCCGGAGTCCGGCCCGGATCACTTCACTTACATTTTTATAGCGTCCCTCAGAAACCTGTTCCTGTACAAACGTTTCAAAATAGGTTCCGAGTGATACGGATGTGTTCTTACTCATATCGATTTTTTTTAAAAAGTACCAAAAATTGGTAGTAACTAAAACCGTAGGCCAGCAATAGGCATCCAAATACTATTGTTAAAGGGCATTAGTTGATCGCTAATTAACGCCCTTTGCCAATCATGGCTATTCCAATCCATACAAACCACACGATTTGAGCGAGGCCGAATAGTACTCCCAGATCTTTTAACGGGGGTACGATAGTCAGGATTCCTGCTCCTCCTACAATCAATCCCATATAGTTAAGAAACCGGCTGAACACGCTATGCTTTAACCCGGTTATGGAAACCAGGAACACCCAAATCCCCCCGATGATCTCTACTCCACCACCTAACCCGTTTTGTATAGCGCTTATGGTTTGCCACGACGTTAGGGCCGAATCCGGGTTATCAACGATAGTTGCGGCAACCGATTCAATTCCAATAACAGCAATCATCCCACTGGCAATAACCAGTACAGACCATATAAACCCAAAGACGGGAGTGATATTCGTCCAGATGGTTGGAGTCTTTTTGAAATGCTCATATATAGCTGTGGTCAATGGAATAAGTACAATACCAAAGAGTACGTAGATCAACACAAGCCAGGTGGTGTACAAGGGTTTGTGTTCAATAATAGCCTGTAACCGTTCAAGTCCGGATTCGGTACCTGCAAGTGCCGGTTGCAGCACTAAAAAAAGAATTGCGAACCCTAACAGGTAGAGAAATGCTTCAATTAATCCTGCTACTCCACCCACAACTTGATTCTGATTCTTCATATATCCGTCTGTGTTTTTCCGATTCAAATCGGACGTCTACGGAATACACCGGAAGGGTTTCGTTTGGATGAAGCAGAAACCATACTTGTTTACACCAGTCGCGTGTAAGTTTTGTGATGCCCTCCCGGTGATCCATACGTATTTGTGTCGTTACTCAGACACAAACAGAATACAACTCAAGCGGCCTACCCGAAGAATAACTCCCGGATACCGGTCCGGAATGCTTCATCTCCGACTTCAAGTCTTTGTGCATACATGGCTTTGGCATCTTCACCGGCCACGTACCGCAGTTTTGATTGTCCATCGGTAGCAGCCTCATACACCACTTCAGCAATCTGTTCTGCCGTGGAGTAGTTGTTACGACGTTCGGGGTCGGTCATTACGGCCATCAGTTTTTGTACGTCTTCCGCGTAGGCATCATGCATCGACATGTCCAGCGAACGACCGGCGAAGTCGGTGGTAATACCTCCCGGCGAAACCGTTTTTATCCCAATGCCATGTGATTCTAATTCAAACGCCATGCTCTCACTCCACCCTTCCAGCGCCCACTTTGTAGCATGATAGACCGAGAAGAATGGAAGGGTGATCAGTCCTCCAATGGAGGTAGTAGTGATGAAGAGTCCGCTTTTCTTTTCCCTGAAATGAGGAAGAAACGCCTGGGTAACCCTCATTACCCCTAACAAATTGGTATTAATCTGTCGAGTTAGCTGTTCGTCGGAGGCAGATTCAAATACACCTCCCAAACCATAACCAGCGTTATTGAAGACCACATCAATGGGTCCGGAGGAAATTGCTTGTTCAACAGCCGAAGCAATTTGTCCTGTATCTGTTACATCCAAAGGAAGTACCTCCACATGTTCGAGCGTATGGAGCTCTTGCTCTTGTTCCGGTTTTCGCATCGTAGCAATCACGTTCCAACCACGATTTGCAAATAATTTGGCAGCCGCTTTTCCTAAACCGGAGGATGCTCCCGTAATAAAAATTCTTTTCATGACTCTGAATGGATTAGATCATTAATATTATTGAGTATACAAATACGAACATTTGGCTCGTTTGTAGCATGTGATATGCTCGACTAAGTTAATGGATTGTACTTCATATCATAAACACCTTTTCTTTTCTAGCACATTTCTGTCCTCATCCTCCTTATCCTGACCTGTTTCAACTCGTTCAGTTCAGAATATGATATCAAAAGAAGGGAGAATGAGGACAGAAATGTGCTAGAAAAGAAAAGGTGTTT